>JAHDDD010000020.1:0-18257 GCA_020629535.1 Saprospiraceae bacterium | reverse complement strand
TTCCTTCACCACTTCCTTTTCAGAAATAATATTCACCAATGAAATGAATGGCAACTTCACTACTCGCTTGCCAATCTCATACGATATGCGTGATGTTTTGTAAAACACAATTTGTGGGATACCACGCAAAGCCGTCTCAAGTGTAGAAGTACCACTTTTGCATAAAGCAAGATCAGGAATAAAATCCAGACTTGGGTTATGGTGGAAGAATACATTTGTATTGAGGTCCAAAAGAGAGCGCACATACGTCTCCGTTATGCCTGGGGCAACGATGATATGAAATTCATCACTTGATCGTAGTTTGCTTAGAGCATTGATAACAGGAAGATGTTTTTTTAGTTCTTGCTTTCTACTTCCCGGCAAAACTTGAATCTTTAGATTTCCATCAATGCTCTCAGAAGAAGCATTGAATGTTATCGATTGTTCTAAAGGATGACCGAAGTATTCTGCCACAATACCCAGATCAGCATAAAACTTTTTTTCAAAAGGTAGAATTACAAACAGACGATCAATGTAGGCTTTGATTTTTTTATATCGAGATTTTTTCCAAGCCCAAAGTTGTGGAGCAACGAAATAACTGCAATCGTAATTTCTTTCTTTTGCCCAAGCAGCCATCCTGAGATTAAATCCCGGATAGTCGATGAAGATGATGCGATCAGGTTGAAAATCTGTGATGTCTTTTTTACAAAAATCAAAGAGCTTTCTAATGGTTGAAAGATTTTTTAGTACCTCATAAAAACCCATGAAGGCCGTCTGCTCATAGTCCATGGCCTGATTGCCATCAATGGCTCTCATTTTTGCTCCACCCCAAAATCGGAAACTGGCATTCTGATCAACAGCATTGATTGATTTCATCAGTTCAGCCCCATAGGTGTCACCAGATGCTTCGCCTGCTATGAGGTAATATTTCATGGAATTTTAAAAATGGCTTAGTAGATAGCTACCATATTTGTACAACCAAGCGCCAATGTAGATGAAAATTGGTAGCATGATGCCTCGTAAGGCTTGATCCCATCTACGACGTGAAAGTATTTGCACCGGTATGATGCATGCGACGATTGAAAATAGGTAGGTGGTGCGCTCTCTTCTAAAAGAAGTCAATCCTTCGTTTTCAGCAATTAATCCTGCTGAAGCCATCAGTTCAAAAACTTGTTGAATGACGATGAAGGCTAAAATCGGAAAGCAAGCTCCGATTACAAACCCAACCAATATGGTATCAAACTCTGATCTTCTCATTGTTTAAGAATGAAAATTCTTTAATAGCATCGAATTTAGTAAGATTATGCCATGAAGGCACAACAGAAACATATCCATTCTTCAATGCCCAAATATCTGTTTTGTCATTAACGGGATTATGATCAAGAAATTCTCCCGTCAACCAATAATAATTATTTCCTCTTGGATCCTTTGCCTCTAAAAAGCCTTCAGACCAATTGGCAGCTCCTTGCTCACAAACTTTTATGCCTTTGATTTCATCAACGGTTAGGTAAGGTATGTTTACATTCAATAATTGACTTTTGTCCATTCCATTTTCAAGGACTTGCTTGATGATGATTTCCGCATAATGTTTAGCCGCCGAAAAATCTGCCGAATGTGAAAAATTGGTCAACGAAAATCCGATCGAATCAATGCCATCGATACTGGCTTCCATAGCAGCTGACATCGTACCGGAATATATGATATTGATACCTGCATTTGAGCCATGATTGATACCTGATACACAAAGATCAATCTTTCGGTTTTTTAGCAAGACACTCTTCGCGAGCTTCACACAGTCCACCGGTGTTCCTGAACATTCATAGGCCTCAATATCTCCCAACATGTGATTTTCTTTCAGGCGGATTGGTTCAGAAATTGTAATGGCATGCCCCTGTCCGGATTGAGGTTTATCGGGAGCTACGACGATTACTTTCCCAAATTTCTGCGCTATTTCAAGCAACGCACTTATACCAGGCGCCGTAATTCCATCATCATTGGTCACGAGAATCAATCTATCTTCACTGTACATATAATTATTTTACAAGGGCAAAGGTAGGGATAATGATGCTAATCGTTGGAATGTTATTGAATGATGAGGCATGGAGGAAGTGCAAGAGGAAACACCTAAATACCCAAGGTATTACCATTTCATCTTAAGGAAAGGTATAAGGCAAGCTGAAAACAGCAGCCATTTTCATGATGTTGATTGATTTAGTGTAAAGTGATTTGGAATGTGTGTGAATAGCTGAAAAACGAAAAGCTTAAATATTTTTAATATTAACAATTTTTATAATATGAATCCAAAACATATTAGTAATTTTGTTAATATGAATAAGGTCTTATTTATAGGTACAGGAGATAAATTCAGAAGTAAGTTTTCTGCTATTTATTTCAATGCGCGATGCGAAGAGAAGGGTTTGAAGATGCAGGCCTTTTCTGCCGGCTTTACGGTCGATTCAATGAAAGACAGAATTGATGAATCCGTCTTGGAATATCTTGCCTTCATGGGAATCATCGTTGAGGAGGATGATCTCCGGTCCAATAAATTGAATGAGATTTATCTAAACAACTGCTCAAAGATTATCTGTATGGATATGGAAGAGCACTTGACTTTTCTGCGTCAGAAGTACCCATTGTTTGTCAGACATGCCACCTATTGGCATTATCCAAATGACAAGATGAAATCTGCTTGGACAACATTGCCACTCATCAAGAAGGAGATCGACCATCTGATCGCCAGCTACGAGCTCATTGAAATTGGATAGAGAAGTGCGACCGTTCGCTTCGCTCACTCAGGGCATGTCAACGATCATGATTCGATGGGACACTCGTTTTTTTTGTCGAAAAAGAATTTTCTTACTCTGCATGACAATCTAAAAATCCATCAGCTCCCCTTTTGTCAATTTAAGCGCAATCATGTATCGAAGATAAAATGATAGCGACACATCCATAGATCAGATAATTAAAATAAGAAAGTCCAGAAGAAAAACATGGTTCATACATCATATATGTTCATGAACCATGATTTTCTTCTGGAGCTGAGTCACTCACTCATCAGCTCACTAACAAACTAACTCATCAGCTCACTAACAAACCAGCTCACTAAAATTTAGCTCACCAGCTCACTAATTTTCACCTTTCTCCAATATGGAAAATGATGGTTCCACACATTTCATCCCATTCTGATTTTTCGAACCAGAATTCTTGTGCTTTTCTTACGGCTAGTGAAACGATGCTTCTTGAATCCAATGTAGATTCTCCCTCGTTGAATTCTGCAGAATCTACACGACCTCTTTCATTGACACATACGTCGACAACCACATCTCCTTTGCTGTCTGAAAGGATTAGGATGTTTGGCTGTTGTATGATTTCTCTTGATCCAAGTCCATTTCTGACTTCCAACAGCAATGTTTCATCGACTTCAATTTTATTTACTGAGTCGTCAACGGGTGGTCCTGTTTCTTCTTCCACATATTCTTCTTCAACGTACTCTTCTTCTTGTTGTGGTACATCTCTGTCTGTTCCTGGTTTTGGTTTAAATGGACCTGGTTTGTCGACTTTTCCGGTCCTTTCACCAGGTGTATCTCTGCCCGGGCTTGGAGTGGAAGTAGAAGAGCCTGTATCTCTTGGTCTGGTTACAACTCCGTTGCAATATTTGTTTTGCTGCAATCTTGAGCTGTTGTTTCCTTTCTTGGCTCCGGCTGCCCACTCAGCGCAAGCATCTTCGAACATATCAAGAGCAAGGTAACTTTCTCCTCTTGCGTAATAGATTTCTCCATCTGAAGGAAATAATTTTGCTGCAGTACCGAGTGTATTCACAGCTGCGTTGTGATTGCCTAATTTGTAGTCAGTCAATCCCAGTAATCTGATGGCCTCAGGAGTGGCACCGGATGATTTTATCCCTTTTAATAAATCATCTCTTACTCCTCTGTAAGATCTCATTTCATATTTAGCCATTGCTCTTTTGATCAATGCATCTTTATAATCAGGATCAAGTCTGATCACCTCAGTATATTGTTTGATTGCATCGCTGTATCGTCCGGTTTCAAGCATGTACTCGGCCTTGACGTATATAAACCCTACTTCATCTTCGACCTCTTGTGCAAATCCTATGCTGGCCATTGTAATGAATGCCAACGTGAAGATATTTTTTAGCATGATAATGTGGTTTTATTGTTTGACGTATTGTAAAATTAGAAAGTTAATAGATTAACGAAAGGATGCGCTTAAAGATTTGTTAAATATTGTTGAGATTGATGTAATGATGGGATCGCTCAATTCTGAATTTGCTCATTCTTTGATGGAGAAAATGGTTTGACTGCTTTGCAGTCATCTGAGATTCACCGAATTAATCTAGGTTGGATTTGACTGCTTTGCAGTCTCTTGGTTCGTCAACATAATCTTGGCTAGGTGTGTTTGACTCCATTTCAGTCCCTTTGGACCCCAAAGGGGTCAAAACCACTTAACCGCCAGTGAAGCAACCAATTCTCTGACCCCAAAGGGGTCAAACCCAATGCAATTTAAATTCAATACTTTTGTTACAATTGTCCACATGATTTTCATGAAATAGACATTCATAGAATGGAACCATTCACCACAAGCCTCAGCCTTCCTACAAATCCGTTCTATCAATCAAATCCCAAACCCTGGCTTTGTTGATGTCTATTTGGAAACTAATTTTTCTCCAAAAATCTTGACTTTCATAGACCTGCGTAATATCACTGGATTGAAGGATTGGGAGATAGATGCCTAAAGCACCATCAAAAAACTCAAGAGCAAAACCCGCATCATAAATGAAATTCCAATATTGCATATCCACATTTTCAGGATAAGAGTAATAGGCCAAATCAGCATATGGTTTTATTGGCAATGCCCTAAACAATGGCACCGGAATATCAAGTTTAAAGTTGGCAGCAAAAAGAGCATTGTTGCTTTTTCCGATATGTGATGTATTGTAAATCAATGGTGTTTTGAATCCACCTTGTCGATATAAGATTTGTTTTTCTCCCCAATGATCTTGTTTGTTTCTTCCTAGAAAATATTCGCCATGTGTGACATCTGCGAATGAATTATAAGAGGCATTCAGACTGCCTCTTGCGATCGCATTATTAAATGAATTTGCATTTCGACTATCGTTGATTGGAAAGAAACCACCGAACAATCTCACTCTGAAAAATGAACGATTGACATATTGAATTTTCCATTGTGAAGTGGCGGTAAGTTGTAAAAATGATTTTTCATTTTGAAATGGATCAACATAATCGTGGTACAATGCACTTGCATCAAAATCAAATTTCCGCAATGCTTTTCGACGATGAAAATGATAATCCAATTGGTGGAAACTTTGATTATCTGCTGCCACAATAAATTCATCTGGATTTGCATCTGAAATGGCCAATGTATTGTTCCACAAATGGATGAAACTATAACTCAGCCAACTATCTCTTGATTCTCTGTAGACTGGAGTGAAGTATAAAGTAACTTTGGGTTGTATGCGTTTGTATGGCAATTCAAAATCTCCGGCTTCTATTGAAAATGAATTTCCGGTAAACTGCCTGTAGTTTGCACCCAAAGTAATTTTCCTGAACTTTGGTGAAGAAAGCAACCAATCTCTTTCCAAATTTGCAACACCCACGATTTCTTTCGATCTGAAACCATAGCCAAAACTGGCATGCAATCGGGTCCACTTTTGTGGAAATATTGAATTCGCGAATGTAAGTCCCAAGATCGTCCCATCATGAGCATTGCCCATAATCAATGGACTCAAAAATATCTCAGCCTTTTTCGGATTGTCTATGGAAGGTAAGAATTTAAGCGTTGGCTTTATTTTTCTTTTGTTCGTGTTGGATTTAAAATTATCTGAACGATTGACATCAATGTAGGGGACAAGACCATTGATTTCTACATGATCAAATTCTTTTTTCGTGCCCTCTACAACGGTCTGACCATCTACAGTTTCTACCCAAATATGATCAACCCATTCTCCATGACTTCGAAAATCTAGTCGGACCGGAATCTCCAATGGACCTTTTCTTTTGATAGTAATTTTAGAGCTCCCCGGTTGATCTTCTACCTTTGTGATAGCATAATCAAGATGATGGGTGGTGTCCAGAATTTGGTCAAAGAACCAACTAAGATTCCGTCCAGACACGTTTTCAAAAATAGCTTTGACATCTTCCGGTCCAGGATGTTTGAATTTCCATTGATTATAATACTCCTTGATACAAGCTAGAAATGTCTCTTCTCCCAGGTAGGCCTGGAGATATTTAAAACTAAGTGCCGGGTATTCATATGCGCTCAATCCATAGTTGAGCATATTGTAATCATTGCAATGGATGGAGCAACTCTGGGTTCTGCCTCTTTTGCATTGAAATACCAATGACTTTTCAAGCAGAGTTTGACTGGTGTCACTGTCAATGAAATTGGGCAGCCGGCCATCATAACTACCGGTTTTATAGTATGTGTCATTGTATTTATGATCAAAGAATGAGTTCATGCCTTCATCCATCCAGGCAACTTCTCTTTCATTTGACGCAAGGATGCCATAGAACCAATTGTGTCCCACTTCATGAGTAATGACATGATCGACTTCCTGAGGATTTCCTGCAAGGTCAATGGTTGTTAACATTGGATACTCCATTCCACTTCCTGTTCCTCCTGGACTTTGCACAACGGTGGCCTGAGGGTACGGATAGTTGCCAACATGTTTAGAATAATATTCTACAGATCGCTTCAGGAAGAACAAAGCATCATCCCATGATTCGTCTTTGTTCACTTTGTAAACATACAGGTCTACCTTCTCGCCATTGGATAGGGTGGTCTGGTCTTTTTCAATGGAGAAATTATTGTAGGCGCACCAAGCAAAATCATGAACATTCTCAGCATTAAAACTGAAAGTGGCATGACCAGGTTTTTGTCCTTCAATGGGTAAGTGTTCACCAGTGGCAGCTACGACGAACCCGTTAGGGACGGTAACATTGACTTTGTAGTTTCCAAATTCAGAATAGAATTCACCAATATCAAGATAAGGCATTGGGTGCCAACCGTTGTGATCAAACACAGCAGGTTTTGGAAACCATTGAGTGATTTGGAAATATCCATTTTGTCGTCCCATCCTCGAGAAAAATGGAGGAATTTTTACAGTAAAATTGCATTGTATTTCAATCATCTCTCCAGCTGCTACTGGAGAATCCAAGACTAGTTTTACAACATCTGTGTGTCCTTTATAAGACTCAAATGAAAGTTCAGTATTGTTTTGAGAAAATGAGATCTCTTCATACCCACCATTGTCTTCAACATCCCTGAAGTAGAAATCAGTTTGATTCATTCTCAATTTTTGGAAAGCAAATTCTGTTGAATTATTAGAATATGCATTCGCCCAAAGGTGAAAGTAAATTTCGCTTATGGTCTCAGGTGAATTGTTGTAATATTTGATGGTGGCGGTTGCCTCATATTTCTTATCATTGACCATCAATTCAACATCCATGTCGTAATCGACTTGCTGTTGAAAATAGGTTTGAGCATGGCAAACGTGAGAAAGAATGAACAGGAGGGAAATGTAGATTGATCGTTTCATATAACAACAAAATGTAATATGATCAAAGATCGCATTTTATTTGAGAGGGACATAAAAAAACCTTGCCGACGAAACATCGACAAGGCAACGAAATTACAGACACCCTATGACTATAATACAAAACTATACATTTTTAGACTTTGTTGTGCATCTGTATCGTGTTTTTTTAACACTTGAAATTTATTTTTTGCAAATAATTGGTAATCAATACTTTACGTACGATAATGAATAGAGATATAAGTTAATTTTATCGTTTATTTAACGCATTTCATCTAAAATTTCCATTTCTTGCCAGTTGTGAAACCTTTGCACAGCCGCAATGAAAAATGGTCCAAAAGCGTGCCAAATGTGTAAAGTAGTTTACATATTAATTAATTAAATAATATGTTAGGACTAATCAAACTTTTATGTATTCAGTAGTTGTCATAACTTTCAATGAAGCTGACCAAATCGGAAATTGCTTGAAATCGGTTCAAAAGATTTCAGATGATCTCATTGTAGTAGATAGTGGGAGTACAGACAATACTGTTCAGGTGGCAACATCTTGTGGAGCCAGAGTTATTCAAACAGAATGGAAAGGCTATGGACCCACCAAAAATTTTGGATGCGATCAAGCCAAATATGATTGGATAATTTGCTTGGATGCAGATGAAAGTTTTGATGAACAATTGCAATCAGAAATTCAGAAACTAAGTCCAAAAGAAGATGAACTTTATCTGGTTCAATTTCATAATTTTTATTGTGGCCAACGCCTAAGATTCACGGAGTGGAAACCGATGCATAAAATTCGAATTTTCAATAAAATGGTTTGTAGGTGGAATGACAAGGAAGTACATGAAGCGCTCGAACCCATTGATCATTTGACACAAGTCAAGTTGAAAGGCAAGTGTCTTCATTATTCTTATGTGGACGAGAAAGAGCACAAAGAGAAGACAGAAAAATATGCGATCCTTTCTGCCAAAAGATGGATCCAGGAGGATGTAAATCCTGGTCTTTTAAAGCGTATATTTGGCCCTTCATTGCGCTTTGTAAAATCCTATATTTTGAATCTTGGATTTTTAGAAGGCAAAATAGGATTTCGCATTGCGAGTATCAATGCTTATTCGGTAAGAAGAAAAATTCAGCTTTTTGACGAATACAAAAAAGAAGACAATGGTAAATAAACTTGCTTTATATCTAAGCTGCATTCTGTTATGCTCTGTCATTTCATGCAAGCCCAAGCAAGAACTTCTTCCAACAAAGACAGATCATTATTACTTCGATGGTGCTTTTCGATTTTTAGAAAAGGAGACGTTGATGGATGCACTTGACAAAGCCGCTGACATGAACAAACCCTTGTTTGTAGAATTCTATACTGATTGGTGTTTGCCTTGTAAAATGATGAGCGAAGAAGTATTTGTCAACGTCGATCTCGCTACTACTTTCAATGAGCAATTTCTCAATTACAAAATACACGCGGAGAAAGGCGATGGACCGAACATGAAGTTTCTGTATAACGTAGAAGAAATTCCCACCTTTCTATTTCTTGACCTCAAGGGTCGTGAACTCATACGTGCAGAGGGTGGGTTGACTCAACAGCAATTGTTGGAGGAGGCGCAGAAGGCATTAGCAAAGTGGCAAGGGGTTTCAGGAGTTTTAAATCAGATGTAAGGAAACAAGTAGATGAATATAATTCCACATAACAATGTTTGGCTACGTCATCTGCTTAGCACTCGCCATGTCCCCTTGTTGTCAATAAAATTTCCTCATATGAACAGTCATGCAAGTGAGAATACTTTAAATTTTATTTGTTGCTAACGTATGATGGTATGCAGCGTCTCTCGACGAAGGAGAGATATGCTGTCATGACCTATTGTTATACGCTGTCTATTTTTTTATTTTTAGCCATCCTAAAATTTTGGAATTTTTAATTTCCCATTTGTCCTCATATTTTACCAGCTCAAAAGTTTCTCGTGATTTCTTATATGGTCCTGGATTTTGTTGTATTATTTCAACTTCTGTATTTGATACTTTTGAGATAATTGCAACGTGTCCATATTTATTAAACATTGTCCCTCTAAAAACTATTAATGCTCCGATTGTAGGTTTGAAATTACTAGGATTTGAGCATTGTATTAAATTTCGATCTTTATTTAAATTACCATCCTTAATTGCACTATTGTAAAAATCTTTTGCGTTTCCATAGCTATTTGGCATTTTATGATTGTACTCTTCATAATAATATCGCTTCACGAATTCCACGCATTGATATTTTAAACCAATATTATATCCATCTTTTGATGTGTTTCGGTCTTCAACATTATTTATCCCGCCATTGTAGTAAACTTCAATGTTATTGAAACTATCAATTTTTTGACCAATGGAATATGAAGGGTTTAAATTTAGATTTTTAAGAGACCAAATACCCATTGGTAGCAATATTAGGCTTAATGCAAGATATTTTAGTTTAATGGTTTTCACAGTTTCTCATTAGGCAGAATTAGCTGCTTGCGTATAACGGTGAATGATATGTCGTCTCTCGACGAAGGAGAGATATGCTGTCATGACCTATTGTTACCTATAGTCCATTCACCGTTAAGCTGTTTGTTCGACTTTGTTTGGTTTTGGATTTGTCAGTTTATATGGTTTACTAAATGCTGACGGATATAGTTTGAATCTATTCGATAGTTTATATATCATTTCTTTGCTTATATTTCTTCTGTAGTTCAAAATATCCGTATTCAATTGACGTGATACTTCAAGTTCTTTCGCCAACTTCGATTTCGTCAAATTATTCTCTTCAATGAGATAAGATATTAATTCAACCGGATTCATCTTTTTTGGTGCTTCAATTACTCGATTCTCAAATTCGTCGATGAGTATCTCAATTAGCTCAATTTCTTCTTGGTTCTTAGAATTGAAAAGTCGACGAAATAATTTGCGGAGCAAATTTGTTGAAACTTGCATGATCACACATTGTTACCTATAGTCATTTCCTTTAAGCAGTTTGCCTTATCTTTTTTGGTTTGGAATTTTTAAGCTTATAAGGTTTGCTAAATGCTGATGGGTTTAAAGAAAACAATTCAGCAAGTTTATTAACCATAGTTTTGCTAATGTTTCTTCTGTAGTTCAATATGTCTGTAATAAGTTGCCTTGAAACCTTCAATTGTTTAGCAAGTTGAGATTTGCTCAGACTATTTTCGTCAATGAGATATTGAATCATTTCAACTGGGTTCATCCCTTTAGGTTGTTCGATTGTCCTACTTTCGTATTCATCAATGAGTATTTGAATCAATTCAATCTCTTCAATATTTCCTTCATAATCTTTGAATGTTAATTTTTCATGCTTGTTACAGTATTGATTGTACTGTTCCATTGATTTTATTTTTTTGTATTTCATCTTACCTTCTATTTGAACATTTCTACTGTGCAACTTCAATAGCATCATATTCACTATGTGTGCCGACAAATTTTATATAGAGTATTGTTTCTCGTTTCCCAAAGAAGTAGCCGACAATTAGTCTGTATTTGTTCTCTTGTGCAGCTTTTATTCTAAGCATCAATTTTCAAGACATGATCATAATTAATATCATCTATTTTGGATACCAAGTGCTAAAAGTATTTAAGATACGATTTCAAATTCCGTATTCTAAATTAAACAACATGTGAGATTTCCTATTCTATACATTTGACGACTTCTTTTGTGATTTAATTTTTGACTTTTATTTGAAGTGCTTTAGGTACTTTAAACAATTGATTATTCCTTTTAAAGCAATAAAAGCGTAGATGTAACGTAGAATAGAAGACATTAACGGTTAATGATATGTGGCTGTACGAAGTATGCCATCATATCTATTGTTATGCACTGGTGTTCTATTCTTTGTAAAATACTACATTAAACGTTTCTTCATATTTGTTCCACATCTTCTCTTCGTTTTCGAATGCAAAATCCTCTGCAAATTTCTCGCCTCTCGCTGTACTGTGTTTTGATTTAGTTTTCATTCTATCATAATGGTGGCCAAGTTCATGAAGAAGAATGTGTAAAAGTTGGTATGCTTTGATTTGATCTTCATTAAATTCACAGAAGTAGTAATCATCTTCTTCCTTTGATTTGACTCCTAATCTCTTAAATAAATCTTCATGGTCTTTAAAATAGCTTTTACTAAATTCTATATCCATTTCTTTGGGCCATGCAGAGATACAGATTACCCCGATGTGGTAATAAACTCCATCATGACCAGGTTCACCCGATTCAAGTACTATTGCGTCTAAGCCTTTAGAGTATAGTTCCCAGTTTGGAATTATTTCAATAAACTTCAGAATATCTCGTTTCTTTAGAAAGTGTTTATATCCTTTGCCTGGTTTTTCACTATCTATCTGAACTTCATCCTGAGTGGTGTTCCAATAATTTGATGTTACCTTATGATTGTTTTTACGAAGAGGTTTTCCTCCAGCAACCTTTGGAGTGGTTTTTCTATTTATTCTTTTTCTCATTTATTCAACCAATAAAATTTATTAGGATAATATTAATTAGTAGAGCAATTAAACTGAGCACATCACACAAGAAAGTTGGAACAGATTTATATTTGTTAATAAGTCGTTTTGTTTCATTCTCGTTGTATCTGTAAACTAGAAAAGTTATAATTAATATAGACCAAACCAAAATCAGCCAATAAGAATTGGATATTTTAACTATTGGATATAGTGTTGAAAGTAGAAGAAACAAACCAAGAATGAATTTGCCTCTTATATAGACATCTACCTTACTCGTATATTTTGATGCTTTTACTGCGCTTACATATAGGATGTCTAAATATTTCATTTTGGAACATTCAACTTGTGCATAACATGAAAACATCCGTCCCTTTCCACGAGGCTTTTCAGAATGATAAAGCAAAAAATGCGTCGGCCAATATTTGTTCTTTTGATTATCCAATCAATAGGACCAGGAGAAAAGAAATGATTAAACTTAATTTCATTTCAGCAAATCACAAAGACTTAACTTACATTTCATCTTGTTTATAAAAAAAGCCCGAACCAAAAGGCTCAGACTTTTACAACTAAATTTTGGATGGTTTTTACGCCAACATCGCCACATTTCGCACAAGAATTTTATGTGGTTTTCTCGCAGAAAAATGAATGATGTTTGCTCTCTTCAATTCTCCCAATACACGAGAGACGGTTTGTCTGCTAGTGTCTGTAAGAAAAGCTATATCAGAATGCGATAGGCTATGCTTTACCAATAATTCGTCCATTCCAATCTTAATACCTTTTGATAATGCCATTCTCTTAAGGAATCTTTCGATTCTCTTTTGGGCTTTCACATACACGAACTCGGATATGCGTTGCTCTAAGAAATTAAGTTGGTTCATTATGTGGGTTACAATTGTGCTACAAAATGCTGTATTCTCAAACAATAGACTTTCAAATATTGATTTGGGTATTGTCAATACCTGAGCATCAGACAATGTTTGAGCATAATCATTTCGATGATCATTTTTGGTCAAAATGTTTTCACCAAAAATTTCACCTTCATGAACAAGCTGTTTGATGATGCTTTTACCAGGCTCCGTTTCCAGTCCGACTTTGATACTTCCCTTCAATAGTATATAAACACTCGTGATAGGTTGTCCAGCCTGAAAGATTTTGACTTCTTTCTTCAAATTCTGAAAGCTGCAATTGGCCGCCAATTGATTTAGCTGATTTTCATTAAGCTCCTTTAGCAATTCTAATTGTTGGATCATAAGAAATTTGGCAGAGGTATTCATAGCTTGTATTTTATAGTAAGATGTGTCCCAACCGACACCTACTCAATATTGACCAAAAAAAATTTCAAAATTTTTCAACCAGACACCAATTGTATTTCTGAAAATAAGCCAATAACAGATTAATAATCTGTTTTAATCAAATTTATAGAATATAGTATGATTGATGATTGCAAATGATCCATTCGACCATTTATAATTTGGATAAAGGATTTTCTTAAATTCTGTTACCATTTCAAGAAAAATTGGTCTTTAAACAAAGGATCTGGGTGTATGTTTAATACCTTGACCTCGTAAACTTCAACAAATCAACCCTTTGAATCTGAGAATAACCATCTTTTTTGCGCTAAGCATTTGGTTTGTCCCGCAGGCCCTAGGACAATGCATGCAAGAAATTACCCTTGAATTTACAAGTCTCAACTTCGACCAAGGCTGTGATTTCAATGACAGCAATGGACTTGATGCAACCATAGAGGTTTTCACTTTGGATGGTGCACAATTGGTGGAGAACGAGATTCAAGACTTAATTCAAGTGACAGGTCCTGCTGAAAACGTGCCATTTAATCTTTCGACCAATCCAGATTGTTGTGGTACAGGCTATTCGCCTTCTTTGGGCACATACCCGCTCGGTCAAGTGACCTTCACATTTTTTATCATGATCTACGAAGCTGATGGTGCTTGTTGTAATGGCTACAACTGGTGGTCTGATGACGACTTGGGCGAAGGAGAACATACCTTTGATGTACTTGAACCAGAAGGAACCGTAGATGTAGGAAGTTGTATTTCCTTCAATTATATTATCCATACTGACATTGTAGGCACTGGAGAATCATTGATCGATGACACAGTTTGCCCTGATTTTGAAACGGAGGTCAATGGGTCTATATATAATATAGATAATCAAAGTGGAATAGAAACATTGCCAGGAATGGCCTTTGGCGGTTGCGATTCTATTATCAATGTGGATTTGAATTTTGTAGATAGTCCATTGCCGCTCATTATCGGCGACAATTTTTTATGTCCTGACGGATCTGTCGTATTAAGTACTGAAACAGAGTTTGAGCAATATTTATGGAGCACTTTGGAAACCACCAGCGAGATTTCTGTCGAAGGAGAGGAAGGTCTTTTTTCTGTGGCAGTGGTGGATGAATTTGGTTGCTCGGCCACTGCAGAATTCATGTTGGAGTTTTTTGATTTAACAACATTAGAAATCACTGGTGATCTTGTTGTATGTCCTGATAATCCAAGTGGCACCTTGACGGTCAATGATGATTTTGATATTTACGAATGGGAAGGTGGCAATGATGGTAATATATTTGATTTTAATGAATCTGGCATATACGGTCTTACCGTTACAGATGCCAATGGCTGTAGTCAATCCTCAGAAATCGAAGTTACATTGGCCATGCCTGAACCATTGGAAATCTTCGGGCCAACAGTTTTGTGTTCAGATGATGCCATCATTCTTTCTGTCGATGATCAATTCACAACCTCTACATGGAGTAATGGTGAAACAACCAACGAAATCGAAATTACGCAAGGTGGAATGTACGAAGTGATTGCCACAGATATAAATGGTTGTGTGCAATCTACAGAAATTGAGGTTGTCGAATCTATGATCGAAATTCCAGAAATCAATGGCCCTACAACATTCTGTTTTGGTGAGATCGTTGCACTATCTATAGATTCAAATTATGATTCTATCGTCTGGAATACGGGTGAATCAGAAAGTGAAATCATGATCAATGAAGGTGGAGAATATAGTGTCACAGTCTCTGATGATGTGGGTTGTACCCAAAGCTCGCAGTTCGAAACCATATTATCTCAAGTAGAAGTTCCTGAAATATCCGGTCCCTCCGTTTTTTGTGCCGATGAAACAGCCGTCCTTTTTGTAAGCCAGAATTATGACTCTTATGATTGGAGTACAGATGAGACCATTGACGAGATCATCATCACTGAAGGCGGAGATTATGCGGTTACCGTTTCAGATGTTAATGGTTGTACAGAGTCAACTGAAATTTCGGTTTTACAATCTTCACCAGAAGTTCCTGATATTTCCGGTCCATCTATTTTCTGTTGGGATGAGATAGCAGTACTCTCCGTTGATCAAGATTTCGAAACGTATACATGGAATACGGCAGAAACAGATAAGGAAATTAGCATAAGTCAAGCAGGAGATTATTCAGTGACCGTAAGCGACATCAATGGCTGCACTTCAGAAGCTATGGTGACTATCGACCAATACTTAGAATACAATATTGAAACAGACGAATTAACTTGTTTGCCTGATGAAGAAGGACAGGTTGTAGTTGATTCAATGGATGCAAATGGTTGTACCATCCAAGTAATTACCAATTTTATTTATGAAGGAGACGATGTTTGTTTCCTTGAGTTGTCGGCCTTTGTAACAGATGCTTTTTGCGAAGGGAGCAATGGCGGAACTGTTCAATTTACCGTAGAATCAGGTGCGCCACCTTTTGAATTACTTATCTATGGTCCAGATGGCAATGAACTTGTGTCAACCACCATCAATGAGACATTGACAGAAGGTTTTTTTGAAGGATTGGCTGCAGGGATCTACACGGTCGAATACATTGATGCTTCCGGCAACATCAATTTCCTTGAATTTGAAATCGGGATATCCGATGGACCGGATTATACCTTGAGCCCAGATCAATTTCTAACGGTAGGAGACGAATTAGAATTGACCATTAGTGAGATGGGTACATTGATCGAAGATACCAATTGGTATCTCGACTCCCTTTTGGTTTGTGAATCATGCAATGTCCTTCCAGTTTCTCCTGAGATCACCAGTACCTATCAAGTAGAAATTTTCTATGGAGATAATTGTGTTACATTTGATGAAGTGACCATTACTGTTTTAATGGAAGAAGAAGAACCTCCTGCTTTACCAGATGTCTTCATTCCAAATGTCATCAATCCTGAAGGAGATCAAGATCAATCTTTCTTCAAGCCTTACGGTAGCACCATCGAGTCCACCCTTGAGATGAACATATACGACCGATGGGGTAATCTTGTCTATCAAGATCTATCTGACAATGCCAATTGGGATGGTCGTGTGCTTGGAGGAGAGGCGATACCTGGTGTTTATGTTTATAGATTGGTATTGCTGATGCAAGATGGTTCAGAAAAGTTATTTTTTGGAGATATAACACTTCTCAGATAAATCTGAGAAATGTGATCACTTCTTTTGAACTTCATAATTTTTACAAATACCAGAAATGTATTTGTACATTTCTTCTTCAATTTCCTGCCTACGCTTGAATTTTTTGCCAATCACAAGATGGATGAATAATTTACTAAAAGACCGAGTCGCATTAATCTGTTCTTGCCTATCATATGAATCATTAGAACCCTCTCCAGGTAAACAATTTCTTCTCAGCAATTAATATTCAATACAAATCGAGGAAAAACCCCATGTTTTTTATCAGAAATGTAACATCTGAAATGTACTTTTAGCCCACTATGAGAATGAGGCTCCTCCTATTTATATTTATATGCTTGCAAACAAGTACTTCAAACGCTCAAATTGACCATTTTGAGACCATTGTCTATGCAGAAGATGATTGGATTTATACGGTACCAAATGAAAATACAGATACGGATTGGAGGAGTTTGAGTTTTGCAGCTGCCGGTTGGAATTTAGGACCAGGAGGTATCGGTTATGGAGACGGCGATGACAATACACAAATTTCAAACAGTCGATCTGTTTATATGAGGAGGTACTTTGAGGTAGAAGACAAGGAGCAGATTTCGATGTTGGTTTTACATGCTGATTATGATGATGGATTTGTAGCCTATCTCAATGGTATTGAAATTGCGAGATCTAATATGGTTGGACAATTTCCAGAACCATTTGATGAAGCGACTGATCTGAGAGAAGCAGAAATGTATTCCGGTGGCAACCCACAAGAATTTATTTTAGATGCAGATGTGTTACAGAATTTTCTTTTTGAAGGATCAAATGTATTGGCGATACAAACACATAATTATGATGGATTGAACAGTTCTGATCTGTCGTCTTTGTATTGGTTGTCGGCCGGTATTCAATCAGAGAACAGTTATTATGGAGAGGTCCCAGATTGGTTTTCGATCGACAATTGGTTTCAAACAAAATTGCCAATAGTAAGAATCGACACCTACGGTCAAGAAATTCCTGATGACCCAAGGATCCAAGCAGAATTGGAAATTGTATACAATGGTGAAGATGCATTCAATTCGGTCAGTGATGCAGCCAATGAATTTTCAGGAAAAATAACCATTGAGAAAAGAGGACATTCATCTCAAGGTCTTTTTCCAAAAAATAATCTTGGCTTTGAAACCAAAAATTCTGATTGGTCTGAAGATATGGACGTTGAGTTTTTAGGCTTTCCTCCAGAAGAAGATTGGATTTTACATGGTCCATATTCAGATAAAACTTTGATGAGAAATGTAGTCGCCATGAAGCTTGCCAGAGACATGGGGCGATATGCAAGTCGAACAAAGTTTGTAGAATTATTCATCAATGGTAACTATTGGGGCGTATACGTCTTAATGGAAAAAATCAAAAGAGATGAATTTCGTGTAGACATAGCCAATTTGAATCCCGACGAGGTGACAGGAGATGATCTGACGGGAGGGTATATCTTACGTATTGATTGGGGCGATCCTGATTGGTATTCAGATTATAACTTTGCCAATAATTTCAATGAAAGACCAGGGTACCAAATCTACTCGCCCAACGATCCCAGCTTGATCCAAGAATTGTACATTGAATCATATGTTGATAGTTTTGAAAATGCCATATCAGCCTTCAATCATACTTTTGGTGGCAAGCACTATAGTGAATTTATTGATGTCGGTTCATTTGTTGATCGACTATTGCATAATGAGATTGCTAAAAATGTGGACGGATATAGACTTAGTGAATATTTTCATAAAGACAAAGATTCAAAGGG
>JAHDDD010000377.1 GCA_020629535.1 Saprospiraceae bacterium | reverse complement strand
TTTTCCCATTCACTACTAAAGTTTTAGGGTAACTACATTGTAGGGTTGTCTTAGTAATGATATCCTAAAACAAAGAGAATCTTAAACCGAGAAAACATGTCCTTAAACACATCTGTAGATAATACCAATCATTTAGAACAGAAGATTTTTACCTTCAATCCAAAGTTAGATGTTGATTTTCTAGAAAGTAGTTATAACAATCGGCTTAATCTTTGCAGTCAATTGTTCGGAGTCTTTTTAGAAAATGCAAGAGAAGACTGGAATTCGTTAATTGTGGCCGCTGGAGATTTGAATTATGAAGCTATATCAAGAATATGCCACAAGTGCAAAAATAATTTCAAGTACGTTGGGCTAGGTTACCTTTCAGACCAATTAGGCGAGATGGAAGATCTAGCGAAGAAAGAATCTTCCGACCTGCTGAACGTATTGGAAAACATAAAAGGAAGAGTCAACCCTTCTATTGAAATTGTAAAATTGGAAGAAGAGCGGTTGAGAAATTTCCTGGCAGCATAAAGCTCATTCTTTCACACCTTTTTTTAATAACTAATTTAAAAGGTGTATCCATGCAAGTTTCTCAAAATTTATGCAAGTCTGTAGATCATATTGATAATCTAAATATTGATTTTGATCCAGATATTTTTTTCCTTTTCGTATCTCCTCTATTCAAAGATATTGATGGTTTTGTACAAAAGCTAAAACAGAAATTTCCAAATTCTTTGATTACAGGTTGTTCGACTTCAGGCGAAATACTTGACACAGTTGTTGAAGATGATTCTGTTGTTCTCAATGCTTTGAAATTTGAAAAGACAACAATTGAGCTGGTGTCAGAGGATGTTACTGATGCAAGATCAAGTTATGAAATAGGTCAAAGCCTCATTCAAAAATTACAGAAAGATAAACTTAGACATGTATTGGTATTCAGCGATGGTCTGAATATCAATGGTGCAGATCTGGTCAATGGAATGAAAGATTCAGGATTGACTGGCGTGAGCGTCACTGGCGGATTGGCAGGCGATGGTTCTGATTTCAAGAAAACCTTCACCATTTTTAATGATAAGGTGAGCGAAAGATTAGTAGTTGCCGTAGCTATGTATGGTGACAGTTTGACCATTGGTTTTGGATCTCACGGAGGTTGGGACAGTTTTGGTTTGGAAAGGAGAGTCACCAAATCAGATAAAAATGTTCTTTATGAAATCGATGGAAAACCAGCACTTGAATTATACAAATCTTATTTGGGTGATAAAATAGATGAACTGCCGGGTTCTGCCTTGCTTTTTCCATTGAGCATTAGGTTAGATGATACAACCAAACCGTTAGTAAGAACTATACTTGGTGTTGATGAAGAATCACAAAGTATGACCTTTGCAGGTAATGTTCCTGAAGGTTCTATGGTTCGATTTATGAAAGCCAATGTCGATAGATTGATAACGGGTGCAGAGACTTCTGCGGTAGGTTGTCAGGAAATCATAAAAGATGAACCTGAATTTGCTATCCTGATAAGTTGTGTTGGTAGAAGATTGGTGTTGAAGCAATTGGTGGAAGAAGAATTAGAAGCAGTAAGAGAAGTACTCGGTGGTCGACCTGTAATGACAGGTTTCTATAGTTATGGCGAATTGGCCCCAACGGGAGTTATAGAAGATTGTCAATTGCACAATCAAACCATGACGATAACAACATTTTCTGAACCAGTTTAGATTGTAAAACATTGACCCAAGCAAATCAACATAGACTATTAAGAAGGCAACTAAAAAGGGCATTCTTTACACCAGAAGAGATGGAGAAACACAAAGATTTCTTCATCGCCGTGAATGATGCCTATAAAGCTGCTGATTCGGACGTAGCTCACCTTGAGAATATTCTTGAGGTGAACTCACAAGAACTTTTCCGTGCCAATCAAGAATTGGAAACTGATAATGCCATCAAAACCAAAGAGGCATTAGCAGCCAAATCCAAATTGGACAGAATTGTCACGAATATCAATGATATCATTTTTGAGACTGATGAGGAAGGTAAATTTACTTATGTAAATGAGTCATGGGAGAGATTTAGCGGAGTACCAGTTGAACAAACCATTGGACAACCATGTATTAATTTTCTTTCCCAGACAAAATTTATGGATGAGGCAGTTGCCAGGCAGTTAATGACCAAAAAATTCGACGAGCTCCATACCATATTTGCTACAGAAAAAGAAGATAAATCACTCACATGGTGGGAGTTGAGAATTAAGAAGATGACGATGCATACCGGCGAAGCTGGAATTGTAGGTTCATTGGTGGATGTGACAAAGTTAAAACAGGTACATGAAGAATTGACCATGGCTAATGAAGCTAAGAATAAGTTTCTGTCTGCCATGTCACATGAGATTCGAACTCCATTGAATGCTGTTATTGGGATTAGCAATATTCTCATGCTTGATGATCCTAAGCAAGCCCAGATGGAAAATTTGAAAGCATTAAAATTTTCATCAAAGCATCTTCTGAATTTGATCAATGATCTTCTCGACTTTAACAAATTATCTTCTGGTAAAATCAATTTTAGTAATTCAGATTTTAATCTGCAGAAGGAGTTGACGGGTATTGTCAATTCTCTTTCGTATACAGCCAGAGAGAAAGGTCTGGAGATTTTCCTCAATATTGATGGTTCTGCACCGTTGTATGTGAAAGGTGATAGTTTGAGACTTTCTCAAGTCTTAACCAATCTTCTTGGTAATGCCATTAAATTCACAAATACAGGTAGTGTTCAATTGAATTGTATTAATTGTTCGAAAAGCCACGAAAAGAACAGAATACGTTTTGAAGTTATTGATACGGGAATTGGAATACCGAAAGATAAGTTAAACATCATCTTCGATAGATTTACACAAGCAGAAGAGAATACGACCAAACGGTTTGGCGGTACAGGTTTAGGTCTTGCCATTAGTAAAAGTATTCTCAACATGCAAGGAAGCGAGATTATCGTAGAATCTGAATTAGGCAAAGGAAGCAAGTTTTGGTTTGAAATTGAATTTGATGTTTCACAAAAGGAGAAGTCAAGAAAATCGCATAAAACCGATGATGGAGAAGAATTGAAAGGTATGAGAATATTGGTCGTTGATGATAATAAGATGAACCTACTTGTTGCATCTCAATTTCTTCAGATGTGGGGTACTCATATTGATGAAGCCATGAATGGGGAAGAGGCCGTAAGCCGCGCGAAAGAGAATCAGTACGATGCGATTCTGATGGACTTACAAATGCCTGTACTCGATGGATATGGAGCCACAGATCAAATAAGAGCTATCGAAGGACCTATGTCAAAAATTCCAATCATTGCATTAACCGCATCTGTGTCTAATGAAATTATAGATAAGGTTTCCGACGCAGGAATGGATGATTATTTGACCAAGCCGTTTGATCCAAAAGATTTGTATGCTATTTTGTTGAAGCATTTTGGTAATAACTTGGCGGCATAATTTCGTCTGAGTCTTTTCACTTATAGTCGATGATCCTTCAATTATTCGTATTATAAAATTTTAAATATCTCTTTTCGATATTACATTTGCGTAAAGCAATAACCCCTTGGGATTGAGAAGTAGAATATTGGATCGAAAGATCAGAGAGTACAAAATTCCTGCAACAAATCAGTCGTGTACCGTCGGATTCTTTACCGATTTGACCAATATGGCTATACTTAATCAAATCGATAAGGTACATAATCACAAACTTTTTAAACAGCATAATCTTAAACTCTTCTGTCAATTAGAAGACCAGGATTTATTGTCTGACCATCATTATAATCCGAAAAAGCTGGGCTGGAATCAATGGCCTATCACGCCTCCGGTCGAAGACTTTCTCACGTATAGGTTTGATTATTTCATTTCTTTCCTTTCAAAGATGGAAGAACATCATAGATGTATCTTGCAACTGGTCAATGCGAATGTTAAATTTTGTAATTTACGGGATCAATTGGCACCAGAA
>JAHDDD010000376.1 GCA_020629535.1 Saprospiraceae bacterium | reverse complement strand
TTCCTTGGTTGTTGGCGACGTACGATAAACATCCGGATAAAGTCAGTGGAGAAGAAGTACTATGGTATTATAAATGGATTATTCCTAGAGTACCCAAGTTTCACACGATTCCCAGGACCAAGATTTTCGAAATTATGCAAGACATGGAGCAACGATATGTTTCGGAAGGCCATGGCAGGAAAACAGTCTATTATTATCGACGTATACTGCATCAGTCATTGGGAGAGTCTGAAGCGGCCAACGAATGGCATGAAAAATGGAAGACGACGGAAGAAAAGTCTGGACTATCTGATTGTACAGCTTGTGTTATCAACTCAAAAGTTACTTTCGAGGCGAAACGGAAAAACTTTGAAGAAGCACTTGCCCTTGCAGAAGATGTTATATCGAAAAAGTACACTTGCCGCGAAATTCCTAACAAGACGTATGCTACGGTCTTGAGATGCTACTGCGAGTTGGACAGGATGGAGGATGCAGTGGATATCTACAAAGATGCAGCGAAAGTTGTGACCCACAAAAAGGCCTACATTACAGACTTTTCTGACATTCTTATCTACCTGACATTAACGAAAAATGACGTTCAGGCAAAGGAAGATTTAGAAAAGATGCTTCCATTGGTTTTGAATTTCAATTCCGAATTTGAAAAAAAGGTTTTTTATCTAGGAGCCTTCTGTTTTTTGAAAGCATTACAAGCTGATGGCATAACAGAAATGGTACTGTCAGAAAAAACAGAACTACCCGTTAAGCACGAAAACAATGCTTATCAGATTCATGACCTTTTACAATTTTTTGAAGGAGAGATCGATCGGATTTCCAAGAACTTTGACGAGCGAAATGGGAACGACTATTATTCGAAAAAGAAGGAAGAGACTTTAGAGTTATTGTCAAAAAGAAGAGAAGTAGTTTTGTGACTGCGCTAACGAAAGCACTTCATTTTTAAGAACCACATTCCCTTCCCATGGAAGGATTCACAATTATAAAATTTAACAAAACAAGATGACAATAGAAGAAATCAAAATAGCACTGACCAATTTGGATTCCATTTCTTTTGAATTGCCAAATGGGGATTTTGTGCCCGGTCATTTCCATGTAACTGAGGTTGGAAAAATAAACAAGGATTTCATCGATTGTGGTGGGACCAGAAGAAGTGAAACCCTCGCTTCTTTTCAACTTTGGGAGGCAGGTGATGTTGATCATAGATTACAGCCTTCGAAACTTATCAACATCATTGAATTATCACAAAAGGTGCTTGGTATTGGGAACGAAGAAATTGAGGTCGAATATCAAGCAGACACAATAGGGAAGTATGGTCTAGATTTTAATGGAAATCATTTCACATTGGTGGCCAAACAGACAAATTGTTTGGCCAAAGATAATTGTGGAGTTCCGGAAAACGTTGCAAAAAGTAAAATGATCGAGATTGCTTCAGGAAGTTGTTGTACTCCCGATTCTGGCTGTTGTTAATCTAAAACATCAATTCGCACGATCTGCTTCTGCTTCAATTCCAGTCTTTCTCTTGCTTGATTTCAATTGATCATTTCCAAATTGCCAGTTTAGGTTAAAACTTAATCTTCGGCTATCCCAATCTCCCATGCCGATAGAATTCAAACCGTTGAATGATGACATACCTGACCAACCGGCCTGTTTGAAAATATCTTGTAACGAGACCTTTGCCGTCAGCTGATCTTTTAAGAATTTCTTGCTTAAGCCAAAGTTGAGACTCCATTGAGATTCGTATTCAAAGACGCCACCCCAGATTCCAGGGCCACTGTAGAAGCCACTCAGTTCAGTCGTAATAATATTTGGAAAGTTGTAGGTAGCTTGCATGAAGCCATTATAGCTGAATGCTTGCAAATCAATGGTGCCTCCTTCATCTCCATAATCGGCCTGATTGTCAAGAAACCAAGCAGATAGATTACAAAATGCGGTGAAATTGTCAGTAAACTGAAATGGCAAACTGGCACTCGCACTGATATTTGTTTGTGTATTCAGATTATCCCACGAAATGAAGCCAGCTCTTGGATCAATATCGTCTGGACCAATCAATCTTGTGATTTGATCGACGGTTTTACTATATCCAAGCGAGAAGGAGTAACGGTACTTGTATGTGAAGTCCAATTGGACATTGTTGACGATTTCAGGTTTTAAAAATGCATTGCCTTTTGAGATGCTCAATTCACTGATTTGATTTCTGAATGGGTTTAGTACGTTGTAATCCGGTCTATTAATTCTTCGACCATATGACAAGCCAAATGAATGAATAGGACTGTATTGATAAGTAAGCCCGAGGTTAGGAAACCATGAATAATAATCCTGCTCGACGGGTGGTTCTGCTAGGCTTGGGTCGAATGGCATCAATTCACCATTAGAGATGGTATGTTCCAATCTTAGTCCAGAACTCAAAGCCCACTTTTCGGTCAAGGGACGATTATAAGAAACATAACCAGCTTGCACTTCCTCATCATAATCAAAGGTATTGCTTCGCTGATTGTTGGTAACCTGTTGGCCATCTATGACGTTTTCAAACAAGAAGGTATTTCCAGTAAGAATCATGGTTAATTTTCCACCAATGCCAAAGGCACCTCCAAGCCACTCCGTTTCATAATCGATTTTTGCGGACCTGATGTCAATGTTCGTTGGCGTTGTGATGTTCTGGATATTTGAACTCAATAATTTTTCACCCATATCTCCTTCGTAATAAAGATTGGGTTGGTATTGTTCAGTCTCATTGTCATAGAAGCCATAATCCAGATCTATATTCAATGAATTTTTTTCTTTCTTAAATCTATAGTTTAGGTTTATTGTATTGAATCTCTGATCTGTGGTTCCGGTGTTGTCGGCAAATAGGGTACTGTCAATTTGATCTGGTGTTGTGAGAGATGAAATTCGATTTCTATTGGAAGAGATATTATCGCCCTCACTCAATCTTCCAGAATAGATGAATCCAACCGTATTATTGTCATTGATGAAAAAATCAGTACCTACTTTTCCTGTCAAGCTGGGTTGATCACCAGTCCATTCACTGACTTCTTGTAATCTGAATCCATTTTGTCTTCCGTCAAATTCAATGCGTTCGTAACCTGCTTGGTCTCCAAAGCCAAGATTTCCAAAGAAGTTGAGTTTTTTGTTTCTATGGTTAAGATTGAAATTCGTGGTGTATCTATCTTTGATGGCAAATGTATAGTTGCCACTTAATGAACCGTTGGTTCCCAATGATTTGTCTCTTTTCAGAATGATGTCAATGATCCCCGCATTTCCTTCAGCTTCATATTTCGCTCCTGGATTTGTGATGATTTCGACTCGATCGATTTGGTCTGAAGGTAGGCCTGCCAGATAATTACTTAGATCGGTTCCAGAAAGAGGCAACCTCTTACCATCAACGTATACAAGCACACCGGACCGCCCCAGAATACTGATATTATTGTTATTGTCAATGATCACACCGGGTGCTTTCCTCAGCAGTGTAATACCGTCATCTCCAGTGGCATTGATTGTTCCTTGTACATTGAATATTTTTCGATCTGGTTTTACTTCAACCATGGCTCTTCTCGCCGTCACCGTCGCTGTCTCTAATTGAACCGAACTGGCAGACAACATTTGAATACCAAGGTCAACCGGTGAGTTTTCACCCAATGAAATATCGTTGAGCATCAAGTCATCCATTCCCACGAAAGTGGCTTCAAGATTGTACTGCCCAGAAGGAATATCAACAAATCGAAATACACCGGCATTGTCAGTCGTTTCAATTTTGACAATAGTCGAGTCTAGAGCACTTTTGAGGACAACATTTGCAAAAGGAACGGCTTCACCACTTTCTTCCTGTAAAACTCCAATGATGCTAGCATCTTGCGCAAAAATGGGTGCAGAAAATAGGACCGCGATAATAATCAATAGCTTTTCCATGAGGTTAATTTTCAAAGCCAAAGGTGAGTAATTCATGATTGAAAGTGATAATATTTCGATCAATGTTT
>JAHDDD010000019.1 GCA_020629535.1 Saprospiraceae bacterium | reverse complement strand
GTTGAAGACAAAGAACAACGTGTAGCTAGATATCAAAACGAAACCATCAAAGCCTTCATCGAACTGATGGCTGCCGCAGGGATCAACCATCCTGATGAAATAAACCGGACTCATGTAAGCAGACGTATCTCTCATAATGAAGTAAAAACTTATTATGAAATTTATCCTTATATCCCAGAAGGTTGCCTCTTAAACTCAGAATCGACTCCCGACGCATGGAAGCGTATCGTTGCCATCGCAGACCCCAATAGTTTTAAACCAAAATTTACCTCGACCTTCATTGAAGAAGACTAACTTGTTTTGTAATGACTTATTGAAATACGAAACTGTTGATATACCAATAATAAATCTTATGATGTTACTTCTTTCTAAAATCGTTGTAGTTCTCGTCGCTGTCTTTCACATATACATACTTTGGTTTGAAATGTTTGCTTGGGAAACGCGAGGCCCTAAGGTCTTCAGAAACTTTTCAAAAGATTTGTTTCCCAAAACAAAAGCAATGGCTGCAAATCAAGGATTGTACAATGGGTTTTTGGCAGCCGGTCTCATTTGGTCATTGCTTATTCAAGACACAGCTTGGAGTAAGAATGTGGCTTTGTTCTTTTTGGGCTGCGTTGCAGTAGCAGGACTTTACGGCGCATACACGGCAGACAAGAAAATTCTCTTTGTCCAAGCAGTGCCTGCAATAATCGGAATCGTTTTAGTCATGTTGATTTGAGAAATTCAGTTTCTTAAATATTACTTTTCTCATTCGACTTCCTCGATACAAGTGAAACCCTGTTATCTCTGGATCACTGGTTTGAAAAATCAAGTTTACACTCCGCTCCTCATCATTGAATACATATTTTGAAATCGCTTGGATTGGAATCTTTCCAAACTTGGAATCTTGTGTATATAAAGTATTCTTCTCAAATGAGATACTCCAAAGCAAGTCCAATTCTTCACAATAATATTTACCAATATAATCTTCAAATTCATACTCATTCGCAATTGGGAAAAAGCGTGTCAATTTACCTTCACGATGCATCCCTGAATAAATTTGTGCCTCCATATACCTGTTATCTTTTAGATCAGAAAACTTAAGATTTGATTTGAATCCAGGGAAATAAAGTTCCTTTTCTGACAAAATTATTAGTTCCATTTCAGGAGCTCCTGCTGGCTTTACGCTCAGCTTATCTTCTTTCATTACAATTGCGACTTTCCTGCCGAAGTTGAAAAGATATTCTCCGGTAAATTTTTCTAACTGATTTCTTGAAAGTGAAATCACCTCATGTTCAATTTCCTTTGGTTCTTCAGGTTCCAAGTCAGTATTTTCATCTGGGAAAAGTTCCTCCATTAAAGGTCCAAAATATTTCCCTTCAAGATCAATATTTCCTGCATTGCCCAATAAAACTATGGCTTTAAATTCATTAGGAAAAAATGCAATCAATGACCTGAAACCAGAAGGTGTTGATCCACTATGCAGGATCATTTTTTTACTTCTGTAATTTGTAATAGCAAGTCCATAACCATATCCGATTTCTTCTCCATTGTTCAACTTTCCCATTGACTGCATTGCTTGAAATATTGGAATGAATTTTTCATTATAGAAAAGAGCATTTGCCCATTTTATCAAATCATTGCTTGAACTGTACACTGAACTCGAACCAATCAATGCCATACCATTTTGTTGATTGAAACCATATTGATCTCCGGTCTGATTGTATGCGAAAACACGATTTTCAATTATTTCTTGTGGATTATCATTTGCAAATGTGCTGTTCATTTCTAAAGGCTCAAAAATATTTTCAGCACACCAATCTCGAAATGTTTGACCTGATACTATTTCAACAATTTTTGCTAACAATACATAATTTGTATTTGAATAATCAGATTCTGACCCAGGTTCAAAATTCAAGGAGGTCTGCCGATTCATGATCTCAATGGTTTTTTCCGCTGACAATTCCGAACCAAAGTGCCCAATGTCAAAAAGTTCTCCAATATCCCGAAGTCCACTTGAATGATGAATAAGGTCCTTGATAGAAATATTATAAGTCAATTTCTTCATTTCAGGGAAGTAATAATAAATAGATTGATTTACATTCAACTTCCCTTCCGATTCCAACTTTGCTATTGCAAAGCCAGTAAATTGTTTTGCTAATGAAGCTATATCAAAAACTGACTCGGCTGAAAGTTCAGTGTCATGCTCAAGATTAGCCAGGCCAAATGCTTCATTCATCACTATGTTTTTTTCATCCAACACAGCAATCACAAGACCAGGCCTATTCTTGCACTCAATTCCCCAGCCCATCAATAGTGAATCAACTTTATTGGTGTTCTGACTAAACGCATACACGCTACTTAAGAATAGAATGATAATAACTTTCATTTTATTATTTTATTAAAAATGGCATAGAATGATCTTTCCATTAATGTGAATTAATAGACTCTAGCATCTTCACTTTATTTTTTTTAATTAATTAAAGTGAGACGATATCAATTGGACCAACTCACGTAATTCATCAAATTGGACAAATGCAAAACTTATGAAAGATTCGTGCAACTTCTGGTTTGATGAACTTAATATGATTAAACTAAAGCATGAAAGAATTCCTAATGTGATTGGCAGTTTCGACAAATCCAGCTTTTGTGAAACCCCTTTTCTATAAACAATTTCGGAGTGAGAAAACGCTCTTTCTGATTGTTGAAATATTTCTCCTAGGTCAAATTTGTTTTTCATGGACTAATAATTATCAAATGACTTTGCGATTCTTTCCTTCCCACGTTTTATCAATGATTTTACAGTTCCCAATGGACAATCCAATACAGTTGCAATGTCCTTGTGACTCATTCCCTGAATGTATGCAAGTTGGATAGCTAATTTTTCTTCCGGTCTTAAAATGGAAATCATCTTTTCTACATCCATTTTAGCATCGTGCTTACTTTCTGTTTTCTGCACTACTTCAAATTCCATTTTCTCGGTTGCTGTCTTTACCCTTTTTTTTGATTTCGAATAATTCAAAAATGTAGTATATGTAATTTTATAAACCCAAGTCGAGAAGGCAGAATCCCCTCGGAATTTCTTTAAGTGTCTATATATTTTAGTACTCGTTTCTTGAAATAAATCATCTAGTTCTGCTTCATTGAAGTTCAATAATTTAAGCAATAGATTCTTTATCCCATTGTGATGAAACTTCAATAATTCTTCAAAGGCCTTATGGTCATCATAAAGAATAACTCTAGAAATTAGAAAGTTCTCTTCGTGACTTTCCACTAGTTTTCAGATGAATTTAAATACCGATTTACAAAATACCCAATCGAAATACTCATAGGAATAATAGCCAACTTTGGTGACATTACATCGAAAATCCCAAGAATAAAAATTCCAATTGCCAATGCGAGAAAAAAGATTCCGTAGGTCAATAGTCCTCCTCGTCTTTGAGAATATAAAAGCGTGTAGGGAATTTCTTGTTTGTTATCCAATGCCTTGACTACAATTTCTTGCTCCTTTCTCTTTAAATAATAACCAAGCAACATGTGAGTCAAAATCAAACCAGTAAAAACCGCAATCAATGTGTAAATAATTCTCAACATTTGTTTTGGTGTAGGTCCATTGTTTTGTGCTCCAATGTGTTCATGTTTATCAATTTCAACATATCCTCTTTCATTTAAAAACAGAAATAAATCATGGCCAGGAATTCTGAGAAGAACCTCTTCATTTACACCAATTTCCTCATAAGCACTAGCAATATTTTGTAGCATTGGATTTTTATCAATTACCCTCTGCCTTGCCATTAAAAACTGAGCCACTTCACCTTCGGGAATTCTACTGATAATTTCATCTGGAATGTTTAGCCTTATTTTTGCCTCTTGAGAAAAGCCAAGAAAAACCATTACACAAAAGAACCAAACCAGATTATATATTTTCCAATTCATGCCTTTTTTATTGATTAGACAATGTAAAGGTCAAATTGGATTCATGGATAGGAAAAAAATTCTAAAAGAATAAATCTCTACTTTCGTCGGACCGGAATCCAAATATCTTCTTCCGAATGAGGATCCTCTCCTTTGTATCGATGATCCATGATCGCAAAGTGAGGACGATCATCGAGTTCATAATCTGAAGCGTCAATCCATTCTGAAAAATTTTTTTGATGGAAATCACTGATCTTACTTGCCGGTCCCTTGTATGCGAAAACAGCATATGTACTTTTGGGCATAATCAATGCTTCCATTCCATCTGGAATACTTTCAATGACATCGACCTTTACTGCAGCCCACTTTTCAAATCTTGTACTCGGATTAAACTCAGAAAAGTAAGCTAAACCAGTATACACTTCTACAGAATAAAGTTCAGAACAAGATACATTTGAAATTAAATGTCGGTTTAGCATAAAACTCCTCCACAAATTCGCCGTCATATTCTCAACGAGAGACATTAACACTTTCTTTCCAATCAATGTTGTTTCAGGTAAAATCTTTAATTCCATTTCTTACATTCTTTTCGACAGTCAAAGTGAATAATCTTGATTGTCCATTGAAAGAAAATTAAAGCTTGATACTTTAAAAATCCTGCTTGTCTTCTCAAACACCTGGACAATGCAAATATAATTTCAACTTATCAAATAGAAGACATGATCAGAATTGCGAGGACAAAGAATTGAGTATTCCCAATTCTACACTCATCATGAAAGAAACCAAAATATTAATATGATGAAAAATCTATTGACAATTCTCATTGTGATTTTGCAATTTTCAATTTCACATTCACAGGAAACTGTGCACAAAACCATGCATCAGGATTCTGTACTTCTAGAAGGCATTATTACTGACTCTCTTACTTCAGACCCAATACTCTTCGCGACCATCGCTTTGTATAAAAATGGAGTAATTATTGATGGCACTGAAAGCGATCTTGACGGCAGGTATTATATAAAAGTCGAACCCGGCGTTTACGATGTCGAAGTATCTTATATTGGTTACATGTCACAAAGAATAGTGGATGTGAATGTCTCACCAGAAAATAAAATACTTGACTTCGTATTATCGGAAGGCCAAGTAACTTTGGACGAAATTAAAATAGTAGCCTGCAAAGTACCATTGGTAGAATTTAATTGCACTACCTCAGGCAGGGTTGTGACAGCGGATGAAATCAGAAGTCTTCCAACAAAAAAGAGAATACGTTCAAGAAGAAATGGTATTTCCAAAAGAGGAAAAGACATTTCTATACGAGGTTCAAGGACCGATGTCACACATTATTATATAGATGGAGTGAGAGTAAATGCGAATACCCATCAACCATCACATGTTCAGCCGCAACAAGAAAACTTCAATACAGAAGATTACGATGCCATCGTTGAAAACAAATTTCAAAATCCAAAAGACGAACCTCTTTCAACATTTTCCATTGATGTCGACAGAGCTGCCTATAGCAATGTAAGAAGATATTTAAACGACCATCAACTTCCTCCAGCTGGTGCGGTTAGAGTTGAAGAAATGATCAATTATTTTAACTACAATTATGAAGCACCTGATGATGATAAAGTGTTCGCCATTGAACATTCACTTACTCATTGCCCATGGAATAAAAAGCATCAAATACTTCATATAGGTTTGCAAGGCAAAAGAATGGAGTCTCAAAACCTGCCTTCTTCCAATCTTGTTTTTTTGATTGATGTCTCAGGAAGTATGTCTGATTACAATAAATTGCCACTCGTCAAATCAAGTTTAAATTTACTGGTTGACAATCTTCGCGAACAAGACCGAATAGCCATCGTTGTGTATGCCGGTTCGGCCGGGTTGGTTTTGCCTTCCACTTCTGGAAATGAAAAAGGCAAGATCAAATACGCCATTGAAAAATTAAGTTCTGGTGGATCTACAGCTGGAGGTGAAGGCATCGAACTGGCGTATAAAATTGCAAAAAGAAACTTTATTGATGATGGCAACAACCGTGTATTACTGGCAACGGATGGAGATTTTAATGTTGGAATAAGCAGTGATGCTGGCCTTGTGAAATTGATAGAAGGAAAAAGAAAGGACAATATTTTCTTATCCGTATTGGGTTATGGAATGGGAAATTACAAAGACAATAAAATGCAAAAACTGGCCGATAGTGGAAATGGAAATCATGCATACATTGATAATATCAAAGAAGCGAAAAAAACTTTGGTTGAAGAATTTGGCGGCACTTTGTTTACTATTGCAAAAGATGTAAAAATTCAAATTGAATTTAATCCAGAATTTGTCAATGGCTACCGGTTGATTGGATACGAAAACAGAATGCTAAACAAAGAAGATTTCAACGACGATAAAAAAGATGCCGGTGAACTTGGTGCAGGTCATACAGTAACGGCCCTGTATGAGATCATTCCGGCCAAAAAGAAATCAAAAGAAATGGTCTCCGTAGACGACTTAAAATACCAACAAATCCAATCTGTCGAAAACAAAACAGATTTGGCCACCATCAAGTTGAGATACAAAAAACCAAAAGGAACGAAAAGCACAAAAGAAGAACATACCATTTCTACCGAACTCACCAGAGAACCAAATGAAAATGCACAATTCGCATTGTGTGTTGCTGAATTCGGAATGTTGTTACGCAATTCAAAATTCGTCAAAAAAGGAAGCTACGAAAATATTCTGGACCGGATTGATCCTTACATTGGTGAAGATGAATACAAGGCAGAATTCAAAAGCCTTGTCGAACATGCGATGAATTTGAATAAAGAACTTAATTAAATAGATACAGATCATTTGTTGGCGAAATCGCCAACAAATGATCTACTTTATTTCGCTTCGCTCTTCGCAGATACACATAAATTTCCTCTTTCCATATGACCTTAATCTTTATTTGCTAGCATTGTCTATGTGAAGATTGCCAAATCACCATTTCCTTTATCACATATGAAAAATCACAGGAAAATTGGCACAGGCATGCTGGAAACTAACACAAAATTCGCCGATAAATTCGCCGATAAAAATATCTTCAATCTCTTAATTTTGATACATTTTATGAATTTTTTCTGTTCGAAATTTCATCTATCTGCATTTATCACCAATCCATGCTATATTTGTTTTGATGCAACACATACAAAACAGAGTTAGTAACCGTTGGGAATTAAAAGACATCAGTATTTCTCACAACATCATTGATTATGAAAAATCAATGAATGCTGTTTACAAAAACTCCGATGATTTGGTCAGACTGCATTTCGGACTGAAGGGCAGTTATGAGTTTAGCTATAAGCCCATGGACCAACATTTTAATCTACAAGGTCACCACAACAATATCCTGTTTTCACACGATTTCGAAATTGATGTTCTAAATCACAGTCACCAAATTGAGACTTTTGGCATTGACTTTCAAAAAGAGGCATTCATAAAAATCGGGCAGCATGGAAATGAGATACTCAAAACATTTACCGAAAAGGTGATCGAATCAAAAAATTGCTTGCTCTCAAATGTATGGCTCCCCAATAATTTTGCCATGCAGCAAGTGATCGATGAAATCATTCATTGCCCTTTCGGGGAAAGTCTTCGAAACTTGTTCTTACTTTCCAAAACAATGGAATTGCTTGTATTACAAGCGCAACTTTATGAAGCCAAAAGTGAAACAAATTTTATAACCCAAAGCAATGACAAAAAAAGATTGTTTGAAGCCAAAGAATTGCTCAACGACCGACTCAGTAATCCACCCACAATCATCGAACTTGCCAAACTTATCGGATTGAATGAATACAAGTTGAAGCGTGGATTTAAAGAAATATTTGGCATTACAATATTTGGTTACATCCATCAAAGAAGGATGACCTTGGCCAAAAGACTTCTCTTAGGCACAGACAAAACTTCCAAAGAAATTGCTTTTGAAACTGGCTATAGCTCTCCACAACATTTCTCAAACGCATTCAAGAAAAACTTTGGCGTATCACCCAAAGTTGCAAGAAAAAATCCCGATTCTGTAAGTTCTGTTTCATAGAAAGAGCTCACCTTTGTTTAAAATTTAAAACATGAGTGAATCTATGATCATCAAAGAAGAAATCATCTTCAAGTCTTCTAGAGAAAAAGTCTGGGAGCTCCTCACCAAACCAGAACTAACGAGGCAGTATATGTTTGGTTGCGAATTAATTTCTGAATGGCAAATTGGCTCTGAGGTAATATGGCAAGGACAAACGGAAGACGGCCAAAAAGTAAATTATGTAAAAGGAAAACTTCTAGAATTTGAACTTCATAAAAAACTGGTAACCAACACCTTTGATCCAAATTCAGAAATGCCTGATATCCCCGAAAACTATGTAAACTTCAGTTATGAGCTGGAAGATGTCACTGAGGGAACCAAACTCACAATTATTCAAGGCGGTTTTGCAGGTGCCGAAAACGGCCAAAAAAGATTTGAAGAATCCAAAGCTGGTTGGTCACAAATGGTTGTCCCAACCATGAAAAGCTTATTAGAATAATCTCCAGTTGCATATCAAAAAACCGCTGGCTTCATAATTGAAAATTAAAGTCTATCTTGAAGCTAAAATAACTACCATGAAAACCTACAAAAAAGATGACATTCAGATCGGATGGGAACCTGAAAAATGTATCCACTCCGGATTTTGTGCGAGGCAATTAGGTGAAGTTTTTAAACCAAAAGATAGGCCGTGGATTCAACCAGATAATGCCACAAAAGAACGCATCATTGAGCAAGTTGGAAAATGTCCATCTGGTGCATTGACCATCATTTATGAATCAGAAAAATAATAGAAGCATGAACAAAGTCAAACTATTGGTTATTGCCCCATTATTATTTGTAGCTCAATTTTCATTTGCATTAGAAGACACACTTGCTGTTAAATCAATCAAAGGGATCACAGACAAAATGTTGGATCTTATTTCTGTGGAAATCGGTGAGGATGTAAATTGGGATGAATACAGAAACTTGTTTCTTCCCCGATCACAAAAGTACTTTATAAGGAAAGGAAAAGACGGACGCATTAACGTACGTTCAATGAATCTGGAAGAATTCATTAGAAATGTCGGTCCCCTGTATGCGCGAGATGGATTTGAAGAGTATTCCATAGGTCTCGAGATCAATGAATTCAATGGCATCGCTAATGTGTTTCAAAGTTTTTATTGTAAAAATTTGAAAGGCACCTACGAGAAAAGAGGCATAAATAGTTTCCAATTAATTTATGCCGACGATCGATGGTGGATCGCAAGCACAACATTTTCTAACGAATCTGAAGACAGCCCACTACCAGAGAAGTTCATCGACCCTAAGCATCGGGAAAAGTAAAGAAGACAACGACAACCCATTCTGTTTTCAAAATTGAAAGCAGAATGGATTGTTGTTGTCTTCTCTTTTCACTCTTCCCTTTTTCCCTCATCCCTTTTCCCTCTTCCCTTTTCACTCTTCCCTTTTCCCTCATCCCTCTTCCCTTTCCCTCTTCCCTTTTCACTCTTCCCTTTTCCCTTTTCCCTCTTCTCTGTTCTCAAACAGCAATTCCCAGAATATATACAGAGTTTCACATAGATGAAAGGACAGTTGAAAGTTTTTCACCCAATTCATGTCTCGTTACACGCATCCCACTTATCACTTCCCTTTTTCCGACTCCAATAATTATCTTCGTCGCAAAAAAGATGAAAAAACTAATAGCATTTGGAGCAAGCAACAGCAAAAATTCAATCAATAAACAATTGGCAAGCTATGTAGCCAACACACTTGAAAACGTCGAAATTGAGATTCTAGACCTCAATGATTACGAAATGCCTATCTATGGCATTGACAAAGAGAAGGAAAGCGGTGTACCTGAACTAGCACAAGCCTTCAAAGCAAAACTTGATACTGCTGATGCATTTATCATTTCATTTGCTGAACACAATGGAGCTTATACAGCCGCATATAAAAATATTTATCATTGGGTGTCTCGTATCACGAAAGATGTTTGGAACAATAACCCGATGTTGCTTCTTTCCACCTCTCCCGGAGGAAGAGGTGGAAAAGGTGTGATGGACATAGCTTTCGGTGCCATCAGCTTTTCCAACAACAATGTTGTTGGAAAATTTTCACTTCCCAAATTTGGAGAAAATTTTGATCCGGAAAATGGAATTAAAGATGCCGACCTTCGATCAGAATTAAATGATCTTGTCGCTAAATTCCAATCAAAAATCTAAATTTGGTTTTATAACATTATTGCATGTGCACCAATTTTGTTCGTTGAGATCTCAAGCAGAATATCTCTTCACAACAACAAGTTCACCCACAAACATTACATGCAAATGAGAGTTCAAAATCGTGATTGTCATACTCCATTCAGGACCGGATGATTTCGGAAGCCTGACGTAAAAACCAGCTTCAACCCATTTAGCTGGTTCGCCGGAATGCAAAATATTATAACTATGATTTCTAATATGACTGAATAGACTGATTTTAATGGACCGCTTTTGTTCCATTTCCATCAATAACCGCGACATCTTGAGCTATTAATGGAAATTATGTGACCAACATCGACAGAAGAAATGAAAGAGTTGATAAGAACATTTTTCTTATAAGATCAATGCAAATGTGTATGCGTAGTAACAATTCTTGCATCTTTGTTAAGTAAATTATTTGAGAAAAAGAAGATCCTCTCTTGAACTTAAAAAAATTAATTAACCACCTTACGCATACGCCTACGGTAACCTGATGGACTCTGTCCTGTCACCTTCCGAAATGCCCGATTGAAATTTGACAAATTATTGAATCCACATTCCATGGCAATGGAGGAAATGTTTTGTTGTTCTTCAAAAATCAATTTGCATGCATGCGTTATACGATATTCATTTAAGAAAGAAATGAAAGTTTTACCTGTGGTTCTTTTGAAAAATCTGCAAAATGCAGGAACCGTCATACTCACCTCTTTGGCAATCTCATTTAGACTAACTTCCTCCTTAAAATACTTACGCACAAAGTCATAGACCAATTCTATCCGTTGACCATCATTACCTTGAACTACAATCGCATGACCACTTGCATTCAAAATGTTGTATTCATCTGAAACTGAAAGCTTGTGAAAGATCTTTATCACCTCCACCATTCTCTCGAAAGATGTCATGTAAAACATACTTTTAAGACGCTCCCCAATTTCCCTTTTAATCCCTCCGTGAAACGAAAGACCCATCTTCGATCTCTCAAACAATTCCGCAATAGAAGAAGTCTCTACCATATTGAAAAAACCATCGCCAAAGCAAGCCGGGTGGATTTGCATGACAATTTCATGCTTGTTTTCATCTGGTTTGGAGGGAAAACCATGGTGTGGCAAATCAGAACCAATCATGATCAAATCACCATCGTTATAATATCCAATATGGTTTCCGATGTGACGTTTGCCTCTGCCACTGTCCATAAAGACCAGTTCGATTTCAGGATGGTAATGCCAGCCGGGCACTTTGCCTTGCATGGTCTCAGAAAAATTCCGAAGCACAAATGAATTCCCAAATTCGGGTTCCACTTTTCTTAATACCGGCCTTATTGATGGATTCAACATCATCGGAAAATTATGAACATAAACGATTTTGTCACACAATTGTTTTCATTCATTTTTTAAAATAATATTTGGTTAACAATGGGTGATCGATACTATATTCACCCAATTTTCGCAAATATTAATCCACTAGGTTAAAATTGTACATCTATTTGAAAAAACGGACGTAGCAAATACACTCCTTTTACTCACATCTTTGAGGCATATTTTTTCATTAAAACCCTAATTGCTATGAAAAGGATTATATTATTCATCGGTTCATTTTTAATCTGCCTGCCACTCGTTTTCTCAGCCAATGTTTCCAACCCACTTGAGGCTGTCACACTAATGGTCGATGACAAAATCATTACTATTTCTGTAAACGATGCGCCTGACCAAAAGGTAAGATTGTCGATTATGGATGCCAAAGGAACTTACTTGCATGAAGAAACTTTCAATGCATCAAAGGTGAAAGAAAGAAAATATTCATTCGAAGGTCTTCCTGTCGGAGAATACATCATCACCATTGACGATTCGCAAGTGCGTACTATGAAAACGGTAAAAGTTCAGACTGATTCTATCAATCTCATTTCTGAAGATTCCATCTATAAACCAATGGTTTTCAAAAAATATGGAAGAATCAATGTCAATACTTTGTTGCTACAAAAAAATGCCACCATCAAAATTATCGATCAAGAAGGAGTTGTTCTTTATGAAGAAAAGATTGAAGGTGTGAATTCTTACAATAAGTCATTCAAAATATTACCAAATGTGTCATCTGTCTGCACCGTGCAAATGATCATAAATGGTAAGAACTTTTATAAATCTATCGAAATTTAATAAGGCAATTTCGAAACAATCAATGGGTCATCTAATGGATGGCCCATTAACTTTTTAGTCAATTATCTTCTGTGTTGACTGCCCCGCAAACAAAACCCTAAAAGCCCTCCTGTATAATATCATGCAGATGTACAATCCCAATATATACACCTCCATCATTGATCAATAATTGAGTAATCTTGTTTTTCTTCATGGTTTCGAATGCATTGATTATCAATGAGTCCGCATCGACAACTTTAGGATTTTTACTCATCACATCTCCGGCTTTCATGCTTAAATCTATTCCTTTCTCAAGCATCCTTCTTAAATCTCCATCGGTGATAATACCCACCAATTGGCCATTTTCGACAACGGCAGTCGCACCCATTCTTTTGGCAGAAATTTCCATGATGACCTGATTGAGATCTGCGTCAATAGAGACTTCTGGTTTTGTATTTTTATCAGCCAACTCACGAACCTGCATTTTGAGTTTTTTCCCAATCATTCCACCCGGATGGAAACGAGCAAAATGCTCTTCCGTGAACCCTCTTTTGCTTAACAAATTTATGGCAAGTATATCACCCATCACAATCTGAGAAACTATCGAACAAGTTGGTATCAAATCAAAAGGATCAGCTTCGCGTTCGATGGGCGTGAGCAATACACGATCCGCCATTCTACCCAACGTCGAATCCGCCTTAGCCACCAATGCAATGATCTGATTTCCAAAGTTCTGCAACTTAGGTAGTAGATTTTTGATTTCTTGTGTTTCGCCACTTTTAGATATGATGATCAGGATATCTTCTTTCGTAACCATACCAAGATCTCCATGTAGAGCATCTGTAGCGTGCATAAAAATTGAAGGCGTACCAGTGCTGTTAAACGTTGCAACAATTTTCTGTCCAACCAAGGCACTCTTACCTACACCAGTGACCACCACCCTTCCTTTGCAGTCAAAAATTGCGTTGACTGATTCATACAAATCTTCAGTTATGCTATTTTTTAGCAAGCTGATCGATTTTAATTGCAATTCGATTACTTCTTCAGTAATATTTTGTAAATTTCTATTGTTATTCATCCCTCAGGATTTATCTCTCAATTTCCTAGCTGACTACCCAATTTATGTGATGAGATGCCTAAATAGAATGAGATTTTATTAGGTAAATTTAGTACATTTAGATAACTATTAAGGAATACCGATGAACATGGAAACCCTAGAAGTGCAGGCGTTTGATGTGAGAACAGCCCTAAAAAATCATTTTGGATTCGAAGACTTCAAACACAATCAAAAAGAGGTAATTGAAAGCATCCTCAATAAAGAAAATACATTTGTAATCATGCCAACCGGAGGAGGAAAATCCCTCTGCTACCAGCTTCCGGCATTGATGCTTGAAGGAACAGCGTTGATTATTTCACCACTTATCGCTCTGATGAAAAATCAGGTCGATTCAATCAGAGGATACTCGACCTCAAACAATGTCGCTCACTTCCTAAATTCTTCATTGAATAAGACTCAAATGAAAGAAGTGAAAAGCGATATAGTCAATGGTGACACTAAGATGCTTTTTATTGCTCCCGAGACATTAACCAAAGAAGAAAACCTCGAATTTTTTAGAAATACAAATATATCATTCGTTGCAGTTGATGAAGCCCACTGTATTTCAGAATGGGGACACGATTTTCGGCCAGAATACCGGAAAATCAGAAAAATGATCGATCACATTTCGAAAGATATACCCATTATCGCCTTGACGGCAACGGCAACACCAAAAGTAAAGTCAGATATCCTCAAGAATCTGGAAATGAAAAACGCCAATGTCTTCATTTCCTCTTTCAACAGAGACAATCTATTCTACGAAGTTCGGCCAAAAAACAACAAGCCACAGGTCTTTAAAGAAATGGTGCAATACATCAAATCTACGGGAGGCCAATCAGGTATAATTTATGTCCAAGCAAGAAAAACCACCGAAGAAATTGCTAAAATGTTGCAAGTCAATGGTGTCAATGCTGCTGCATATCATGCTGGTATGGACAGTAAATCAAGAAGTCGGGTGCAAGATGACTTCCTAATGGAAGAACTCGATGTGATTGTCGCTACCATTGCTTTTGGAATGGGCATAGACAAACCGGATGTGAGATTTGTGATTCATTTCGATATACCAAAGAGTATAGAAAATTACTATCAGGAAACCGGACGAGGAGGAAGAGATGGTATCAATGCTAAATGCATCGCTTTTTATTCTTACAAAGATATTTTACGACTTGAAAAATTTCTGAAAGACAAACCTGTTGCTGAGCGTGAACTTGCCTTGCAATTGATGGATGAAATTATCGCTTATAGCGAAACGAGCGCATGCAGAAGAAAATTCCTTCTACATTATTTTGGTGAAGAATTCAATGCCGATGATTGTGAATGCATGTGTGACAACTGCAAAAACCCAAAAGAATTACTCGAGGTTTCAAATGAAATGACACTCGCTTTAGAAACAGTCAAAACTCTCAATCAAAATTATGGTGTCAAAACCATAGCAGATTTCATCGCAGGAATCAATTCAAAAGAAATCAAAGAATTTAATTTCAATAAAAATCCTCTTTTTGCAAAAGGAAAAGACAAAGACATTCTCTTCTGGCATTCTCTTTTGAGACAAGCAATCCTGCAGGATTTTCTGTACAAAGAAATCGAACAATACGGTCTTCTTAAACTTGGTGAAAAAGGAAAAGATTTCCTCAAGAATTCATTCAAAGTTGAGATTCCTCTCAATCATGACTACACAAATGTCGATGGTGAAGGTGATGTGAATACTGCATCAGGAGGTGGAGCGGCACTTGATGATATTTTACTCGACATGCTAAAAAAGTTGAGAAAAGTAGAAGCGAAGAAGCACAAACTCCAACCTTGGGTGATATTTTCTGAGCCTTCATTGCAAGATATGGCAACCTGGTATCCGATCAGCATGGAAGACATGGTCAATATTTCAGGAGTAAGCCAAGGCAAAGCACAAAAATACGCTCAGCCTTTTATTGAGCTAATCAAGCAATATATCGATGAAAATAATATCGAACGACCTGACGATTTTGTAGTAAAACAAATTGCCGATAAGTCCAAAAATAAAGTTTCAATTATTCAAGCCATCGATCGTAAGATTCCTTTAGAAACGATTGCTGAAAACATGAATGTCAGTTACAATGAATTGCTTGATGAACTTTATATGGTCGTAGCCTCTGGCACAAAATTAAATCTAGATTACTACATCAATGATAATATTGATGAGGATGTGGTCGAAGATATTTTTGATTACTACCGTGATGCCGATTCTGATTCCATAGACGATGCTGTCAATGAGTTGTCTGAAGATGATATTGAGGAAGATGAAATCAAGTTGATTCGAATCAAATTCATTTCTGAACTGGCTAACTAATACTTTTTCAAGTAAACATTTATCGAAAGATTAACCTCTATTTGTAAACAAGCTAAAAGAAGTATAGCCTTCCTCTACTAAGACACCCATGAAAAAAATCCTACTTCTCAATGGCCCCAATCTAAATCTGGTAGGTCGTCGCGAACCAGAAATCTATGGAGACAAAACATTTGGAGTTCTGATGATCGAACTTGAAGATGAGTTTTCTGAAAAAGCAGAAATCGAATATTATCAATCAAACCATGAAGGTGCATTGATTGATAAAATTCATGAAATTGGATTTGATTATGATGGTATTATTCTCAATGCTGGAGGATACACACATACATCCATAGCGTTAGCAGATGCAGTAAGTGCTGTACCTTGTAAGGTGGTAGAAGTTCATATTTCAAATATTTACGAACGAGAAGAATTCAGACACCATTCTTACCTAAAAACAGTCTGCGATCATCACATCATCGGTAAAGGCATGGATGGATACACCGATGCTGTAATATGGTTACTTAAAAACACCTAATGTTATTGGCTTTTTTGTGTGGAAAAGAAAAGGTCAAATGAATTTGCTTGTTCCTCTTAATCTTTGTTGGCGTCCAGACCAATATTCTCAAACTCACTTCATTGACCACAATCATCAATCACTGCCTCATAATTTGCACCAAGAAAAACTTCGAAACCAGCGTTGAGTGAAATTGCAGTTCCAGCACGCATAAACACATCGTTCGGATTTGGAACCATTGAGCTTAGGATCTCTATTGAATTACTTGCCTCATAGTTCCCACTGTTGAAAATAGCCGCATTATAAGTCAAGTCCTGAGGACAATCATTATTTCCCGACACTGGTGAACCTAAACATTCACAGCTCACCTCATTCTGCAAGGCAATAGGTGGATATGCTTGACCACACCAACTACTTGTCCAACAACCAGTTTCCCTGTGGGTCAAAACATAGATCGAAAAGTCGTAATCCAAATTTTCATAAGCAGAACAGTTAGCCATGGTCCCTTTTGCGTAAAGATCAACACAGCCGGAAATGGTTGTTAATGATCCAGGTGCTTGTGGAAATCCCCAGCTTTCATCGGGGTCACCATTGCTGGCACAACCTGCAGAGCCATTTGAAACAGCAAACCAGCCGCCCGGCAATATATCATTTGCAGCAATAAATGGATCGTTATCACAACCCGGTTCATCATCGTGACACATTTCCAAAAGTCCTTCTGAATTTATGTACAAACGGAATTTTGTAGAATTAAAATTATAATCCACTTCTCCTTCATCAAACCACGAAAACGCACCAATATTCACAGAGCTAAAGTCACTTAAACTTCGATCCCAGCCATCTCCAAGTCTTGGTATAATGGCTTGCGACCAATTTGGTCCATCATCATTGCCACTCCCTCCAAGATTAAAATAAGGAATTGAAAAACAAACTTCAATATGCTCTCCACTACAATATGGACCATTGGGGTTCAAGCCTGGATTATCCGGTCGGGTGATAACAACTGATCCAGGTTGGACACAAAACTGTGACCACAACGTACCAACACCAACAAAGAATAGTGATAAGACAGTAATGGTGAGTTGCTTCATAAGTAGTTAATTATTACAATCTTCTATGATAGCTTCAAATGTGCAACCATTTAATGTTTGAAAATTCACATTCAATTCAATTTGCTCACCTGCTCTCATCAAAACATTATCAGGAGAAATGATAATCGATTCATCGATATAAATGGAATCACTGGCTTCATATACACCCGTCTCCAATGGCATCATCATCGTGTAATATAGATTCTGCGGACAGTTATATCCTGAAGTCGGAGGGGCAGTTAAACAATCGCAGGCCATCTGGTAAGTGTAAGAAACAGGAGGATAAGCTCCACTGCATTCTACTTCTGTCCAGCAACCAGTTTCACCCTGAGTAATGGCGTATATAGCAATATCATAATTCAGATTTTCATAATTTCCACAACTTGCCTGGTCGCCCTTTGCATAAAGATCAAAACATCCTTGGTGCGCAACCGCAGGCAACCCGCAGGCTTGAGGAAATCCCCACATATCATCAGGGTCGCCAGAATTGGAACATCCAAAACCACCGATTGAAGTTGCCCACCAACCTTCCGGCATCAAATCACCTGAAGATATAAAAGGTGCATTGTCACAGCCTGGTTCAAAATCATGACACATCTCCAATAAGCCAGCTGAGTTGGTTGTGATTCTAAACACTGGTGAGTCAAAGTTGTAGTCCACCATACCCTCGTCCAACCATGCAAAACCCTGCGGTGCACTCCCAGCTGAAATATCTGTAAGATTTCGATCCCAACCATCGCCTAACCTTGGAATTATTCCTTGTAGATATGTGCATTCATTCATTCCTTGTGGCTGATAGTTCACATCAAAGCATACACGTATTCTTTCTCCAGCACAAAACGGACCATTCGGATCAAGGGTAGGATTTTCAATTCTATATATGTTTATCGCTCCACCTTCGACACATTGCGACGAAACATGGACACACATAGAAGAGAGCAATAAAAGAATGATAAGCTTTTTCATTTGGAATGATGTCTACTTAAAAGATACGGATAATAGACGAAATGCTGTAAGACAGAAATCTACAACAGCTAAAAAATGCTCAATTCTCAAGAATTTAACACTATTGACGGTTGATTTTACATTTTGTCGCCTTCCTTCGGCCATAAAATTCAACCACGACAAGTCTTAACTGCTTTGATTAAAAATTAGTTTCCAATGGTAAACTGATAAAAAACAAGTCTTGAGCGCTATGATTTTTTTAGTTTGTAAAATTCCAGTTTGTAGACTTTTCCTTACAAGACCAGCCACATTTTTGACCTGCAATTTTTTGAAAAGGTTTCTCTTGTGTGTTTCAATGGTCTTCTCACTTACGAATAACTTTTCCGCCATTTCTTTGACTGTATATTCATGAATGATCAGTTCAAGAACCTCCATTTCTCTTTTGGAAATTTTTATTTGTGATTTCATGATGAAAGTGTTGCTCGTATCATAAAAATGTATGCAAGCAATTGGAACTTCCAATTACTTGAAAACACGCAGCGATCATTTCATCAACACAAACGTAATAGGAAAATCAGCAGTAGAAATCACTGAATTCCACTATTCTATTTCTTGTCGACAATTACTTTGTAGAATGTTTTTATGAAAATAGAAGTAAAAGAAGATGTGCAGTTTTTTGAAACCTATTGCTGGCTCTTTTCCAGTATTACAGAAATCTTACTCAACAGGGATTGAATACTCTTTTCCATTTTAGATTCGTTTCCCGTTTTATCAATATAGATGAAAAACAAATTGATCTTCAATGCTTTGTCTGAATATTGCTCAACCAGTTTACGCTTTTTCACACGGTAATACTCCCTGGCTTTTCTCTTCAGACGATTTCGTTGAACTGCTTTTCTAAAAATAGAGGCGGGAACACTTACTCCAAATTTCAATTGAAGAATGGGATCTTCAGATTCTTCAATGGAGTAAACAAGCTTGAACGGGTGGACAAAAAGACTGTCCCCTTCATTAAATAGTTTTTGGATAACTTTCCTACTCTTGATTCTTTCTTTCGAAGAAAGAGTAGCCCTAAATTTCATGATTTATCCCAGACCGAATAGCCTGTGGTTATTTAACATGCATTTCGTCAGACACTGTCAATTTGTGTCTGCCCTTGGCTCTTCTTCTGGCAAGAACCTTTCTACCGTTTTTGGTAGACATTCTTTCCCTGAACCCATGCTTGTTCTTTCTTTTCTTAGTAGATGGTTGATATGTTCTTTTCATGGTATCCTAAGTTTATAGTCCTTGCCCTAATACCAGGGTTTTTCAAAGTTTGGCAAAAGTAATCGCTTTTTATGAAAAAACCAACGTTTTAGCCATTCATTGAAACCATAAATTCCTCATTTGAGGTGGTTCCTACCATATGTTTTCTCAAGAAATCGAATGCTTCATCTGGTTTCATATCTGCAAGGTGCTTTCTGAGGATAAACATACGCTTCAATGTCATCTCATCAAGCAGTAATTCTTCTCTTCTGGTACTTGATCTTGTAAAATCGATGGCTGGATACATTCGCTTGTTGGCCAATGATCTGTCCAATTGAAGCTCCATGTTACCGGTACCTTTGAATTCCTCAAAGATTACTTCATCCATCTTAGATCCCGTATCTGTCAATGCAGTGGCGAGAATTGTCAATGATCCTCCTCCTTCAATGTTTCTGGCTGCTCCAAAGAATTTCTTTGGCTTCTGAAGTGCGTTTGCTTCTACACCACCAGAAAGAACTTTTCCTGAAGATGGAGCTACAGTATTGTATGCTCTTGCCAATCTTGTGATAGAATCAAGCAGTATAATGACATCATGACCACTTTCGACCATTCTTTTGGCCTTTTCAATGACGATGTTTGCCACTCTTACGTGATTCTCTGCTGGCATATCAAATGTCGATGCAATTACCTCAGCATTGACCGATCGCTGCATATCTGTGACCTCTTCTGGTCTTTCATCGATCAACAGTACCATCATATAACATTCTGGATGATTCTCAGAAATCGCATTTGCAATATCCTTCAACAAGAATGTCTTACCCGTCTTGGGTTGTGCGACAATCAATCCTCTCTGACCTTTCCCGATTGGTGCAAAAAGATCAATAAGTCTATTTCCATAATCCTTTCCTGCCGGATGGCTATTCAAATTGAATTTTTGTTCCGGGAAAAGTGGTGTCATATAATCAAAAGGTACTCTTTCTCTAATCTGTTCTGGTGACAGACCATTGATTGATGATACCCTCAATAATGCAAAATATTTTTCTCCTTCTTTTGGTGGACGAATAGCACCGGTAACACTGTCTCCGGTCTTCAATCCAAACAATTTAATTTGCGAAGGTGATACATAAATATCATCAGGACTAGACAAATAATTGTAATCTGATGATCTCAAAAATCCATAACCATCTGACATCATTTCGAGAATTCCTTCTCCTTCGATAATGCCATCAACATCGATGATGAATCTAGTCTTTGGATCGATATCTTCGCCTCGATTATCTCTTTGCTCTCTATGATCGCCTCTGTCTCGGTCTTTGTATTCTCTTTTCGAATGCGACCGACCGTTGCTTCTACTCTTCGGCTCTTCTTTTTCTTCTGGTCTCTTTCTTCCTTTTTTCGGTTTTTCTTCTTTGGCAACAACTTCTTCCACTGCTGGTTCTTCAACTACTTCCGGTTCTTCAACCTTCTTCACTACTTTGGTAGCCTTTTTAGGTTTTTCAGTAGTGGCTGTGGCTTTCTTTGCTGTCGTTTTCTTTGCTTTGGTTTCTTTGGGCTCTGATTTTTTTCTTGCTCTTTTTGGCTTTTCAGGTTTAGCTTCTGATTTGGTTTCTGCGCCACCATTTCCGCTGATGGCTTGCTCATCGAGGATTTTATAGATGAGGTCTTGCTTACTCAGTTTCTTGTATGATTTCAACCCAATGCTCTCAGCTAATTCTCGTAACTCAGGCATTAACATCTCATTCAATTGGAGAATATCAAACATCTTGAATAGATTAAATATATTATAAAGTGTGTTTAAGGAAACTTAAATCTCGAGTAAAGTCGAATAAAATAAAACTTGGTAGGACTAAACTGATGTGATTCGACAGCAAATATAGAGGTTATTTAGATGAAAAACAAAATCATAACTTTGTAAAAAATTAATAATATTAAAATTTGAAATAATTCGAAAATGCTAGTAGTTCAGCGGATAAGAGAAGAAAAACCGAAAGTAATTGAAAGCCTTAAAAAGCGTAACTGGTCTGATGATCAGATCGGTATCATTGATCAAATTCTGAATCTTGATGACAAAAGAAAGGAGCTTCAGACCAAAAATGATGCTGATCTTTCATCGGTCAATGGTCTATCAAAACAAATTGGAGAAAAGATGAAATCAGGCCTTAGAGATGAGGCCGAGGCACTAAAATCTCAAGTTGCAGAGTTAAAAACAACCATTTCAACTACCGAAGAGGAGATGAAATCTGTCAATTCTCAACTCACAGATGCATTGCTGACTGTCCCTAATATTACCCATGAATCTGTCGCTGCTGGGTCCACTGAAGAAGACAATGAAGTAGTCAAGGACTGGTCAGATCAAATGCCCGATTTGGGTGAAACAGCCCAACCGCATTGGGAATTGGCTTCAAAGTACAATTTGATTGATTTTGAACTAGGAGTAAAAATAACGGGCTCTGGATTTCCTGTCTTTGTTGGAAAAGGTGCCAAATTGGAAAGAGCATTGATTAATTTTTTCCTCGATGAAGCCGAGAAAGCAGGTTATCTTGAATACATGCCACCATTGATTGTCAATGAAGATTCAGCGCGTGGCACGGGCCAATTGCCTGATAAGGAAGGTCAAATGTATTACATCGAAAAAGATGATTTTTACTTGATTCCAACGGCTGAAGTACCATTGACCAATATCTATAGAAACGTCATTTTAAAGCATGATGATTTTCCAAAAAAGGCCACAGGATATACACCTTGTTTTAGAAGAGAAGCAGGTAGTTATGGCGCTGATGTCAAGGGTCTGAACAGGGTCCACCAATTCGATAAAATCGAGATTGTAAGAGTCGAAAAGCCAGAAAACTCTTATGCCGCACTTGAAGAAATGGTCATTCATATTGAAGGATTGCTTACAAAATTGGAACTGCCCTACAGGATTTTACGTTTATGTGGTGGAGATATAACCTTCGCCTCTGCTTTGACTTACGATTTTGAGGTTTTTTCCGCCGCTCAGAAAAAGTGGCTTGAGGTCAGTTCGGTATCGAATTTTGAAACTTTTCAAAGTAACCGATTGAAGCTCAGATACAAAGATGAGAACGGAAAATCGAGGTTGGCCCACACATTAAACGGAAGTGCTTTGGCTCTTGCCAGAATTGTGGCCTCAATCCTTGAAAACCATCAAACAGAGGAAGGTATAAAGATTCCTGCTGCATTGATTCCATACACCAAATTTGAAATTATTAACTAACAAACACTAATAAAATGATGTCAGCGTATTTGCCATACATGATCATTTTGGGTGTAGGAACCGTCATCGGCCAATTGGTCGGTGGAAGACTGAAAAGTAAATTCAGACAATACAGTCAGGTTCCCACCAAAGGTGGCAAAAGTGGCGCCCAGATCGCAAAAGAAATGCTTGATTATTATGGCATTCAAGATGTACGAATTGTACAAGGTCAAGGGATGTTAACTGATCATTATAACCCAGCTACCAAAACTGTTTCGTTGAGTCCTGATGTCTATCAAGGACAACACGTTTCTGCTGCTGCAGTCGCAGCCCATGAATGCGGACACGCCATTCAACATGCCGAAGCTTACAGTATGTTGAAATTGAGATCAACATTGGTTCCTGCCGTGAATATTTCCGGAAGGGTTCAACAATTTTTGATGATGTTTGCCATGGCAGGAATTGCTGCAAGTATGGGAGGAGGAATTATGCTTTTGGCTTTAACAGCCACTTTCGGAGTTACTGCCCTATTTAGCCTAATCACATTGCCAGTAGAGTTTGATGCCAGTAAGAGGGCATTGGTTTGGCTGGATGCATCAGGAAATGCAATGAGCTCTGATTATGATGGTGCTAAAGATGCCTTATGGTGGGCAGCCATGACCTATATCGTGGCAGCATTATCAGCCCTTGCCATGTTCTTATATTTCTTGATGAGATATATGAACAGAAGACAGTAATCACAACAAAGAAAAATTTTAGTGAGTTTTCAAGGCCAATAATGCGCTTGAGAACTCACTATTTTTTTTAAATTTAAATGAATAAAAATTCATTCACAATGGAAATTGATATAGATAATCTGATAAACAGTGCTAAAACCAGCGTAGATAGAATCGTGGATCACCTTAAAAACGAATTGGCCAAGATTAGAGCTGGAAAAGCTTCTCCTGCTATGCTTGATGGTATCAAAGTGGATTATTATGGTACCCCTACTCTTTTAAATCAAGTGGCCAATGTAGGCACACCCGATTCTAAAACCATAAGCATTCAACCTTGGGAAAAGGGTATGTTGGGTCCTATTGAGCAAGCTATTTTTGCTGCCAATTTGGGTCTTACTCCAATGAATGATGGTGAATTTGTCAGAATATCCATTCCTGCTTTGACAGAAGAACGAAGAAAAGATCTGGTAAAGCAGTCAAAAGGTGAAGGCGAAAACGCCAAGGTCAGTTTAAGAAATGAGCGCCACAAATGGATGGACTTCATCAAGAAAGAAGTCAAAGAAGGCTATCCGGAAGATGCTGGAAAAAAGAAAGAAGCAGAAATCGAATCTGTGGTTAAATCTTGTGTAACTAGAATCGATGAGCTCATTACAGCGAAAGAAAAAGATATTTTAACGGTCTAAACTTTCGTTGAATATCTCACCAGATTGGGTGAGTATGTAC
>JAHDDD010000375.1 GCA_020629535.1 Saprospiraceae bacterium | reverse complement strand
CAGAATCTAAAAACATCATATTGGTTGCAAACTCTACCTGGAATATTTACAATTTCAGGTTAAACATTATTGAGAAGCTGATTGACGAAAATCATCAGGTTTTTGTGATTGCACCAATTGATGAATATCTGGAATACAAAGAGAGATACCCTCAGGTAAAACACATACCACTTACAATGTTGAAAAGAGACAGTACAAATCCAATTCGCGATTTGTTATTGTCATGGGAGCTGTTTAGAAAGTATAAGAGACTGAAGCCCGATCTGGTTATTCACTATACAAATAAACCAAACATATACGGTGCTTATCCTGCCAAACTTTTGGATGTGCCATCAGTGGCTGTGGTTACCGGTTTGGGATATACGTTTATACACGAGGGTTTATTGAATGTTCTTGTGAGAAACTTGTATAAGTGGTCAGGGAAATTCCATCAACGGTTCATTTTTGAAAACGAACAAGATCTGAATCTATTTATTAAAGAGGGTATAACAAAGAAAGAAAAAGCATTTTCCGTAAAGGGTTGTGGAGTAGACACAAAATATTATGTGCCTTTTCCAAACGGAACACCTAAAAAGAATATCACTTTCAGTTTTGTAGGTCGATTGCTTTATGACAAAGGAATCATTGAATTTGTTGAAGCAGCAAAAATTGTAAAAGAAAAATACAAAGAAGCAAAATTTGAGGTGATCGGAGAATTTGATAAGAGCAATCCATCTTCTATTCAAAAAGAACAATTACTCGAATGGGTTGATGATGACATTATTGAATACAAAGGCTTTGTGAGAGACATTCGACCACTTTTGGATAAATCCGATTGTGTTGTTTTACCATCTTATCGGGAAGGCTTAGCAAGAACTTTGACAGAAGGTATGGCAATGGGGAAGCCACTCATTACAACCAATGTTCCAGGTTGCTCAGAAACTGTTGTTGAAGGGGAGAATGGATATCTGGTACCAGCAAAAGACAAAAAAGCCCTGTCCAAAGCCATGATCGCGCTCATCAATGTAGGTTATGATGAAAGAAAACGCATGGGTAAAAGGGGACGACAAATGGCGGAAAGTATTTTCGACCACAGATTGATCGCAGATAAAATTTTTGAGATTATCAATCCCCTTCTTTATGCCTCTGCCTAAGGCTGCATTGCTCATTCACTATTATTTTCCGCCTATTCATTCCATTGGCGTTGTTAGAAATTTTAAAATAGCCCAGCAGGTTGCAAACCACATTACTAATATTCAAGTTTTGACAACATCAAACAGAAATGTCCTTCCAAAAAACAAAATGGAAGGGGCTGATACTTTCAATGTGTCGGAGCTGGAAACAAAAGATTACAGATCAAAACTTAAGGCGAAAACACATTATAGCGAAAATCAGAAATCTTCTTTTTGGTTCAAATTTGGTCGTAAACTCATTGATACATCTCCCTTCAATATTTGGATTGGAGAAGGCGGAGCAACGTATATCAAAAACGGCATTCAAGAAGGCAGGAAGTTTTTGAATGAAAATCCAAAGGCATTGATTTATACATCATTCAGGCCTTATGCAGATTTTTACATCGCGGCAAAATTGAAGGAAGAATTTCCAGATACCAAATGGATTGCAGATTACAGAGACCTGCATGTAGATCCACTATACGATACAGTTTTTCTTCCGAACCGACAGAAAAAGATTGACAAATTACTTTTGAGAAAAGCTGATTTGGTAACAACAGTTTCTAAAGGATTGAAAAGAGAACTAACTCTACCGTAAAGTCCATGTGCTTTATAATGGTGTTGAGTCAAGAAATACACATCCTGAAAAGTTTAAGAAATTTACCATCGCATACACGGGGTCCTTGTTTGGTGAAGAACGTGATCCAAGTGCGTTTCTAAATTATCTGGACCAGAGTATAGCTGACACATTGATGGAAAGAGAAGATATTCAATTTGTATATGCTGGTAAGGACGAAGCGTTGATGGATAGCTACATTAAAAAATATTCACTGCAAGATGTATTTGTAAATAAAGGTGTGGTTGCCAGAGAACAAGCTCTTGAAATTCAACAAAGAGCCCACATCAATTTGTTATTGACAAGTTCAAATCCTAATTATCAAGGGATACTAACGGGTAAATTCTTCGAATATTTATCTTCATTAACTCCTATCATTGCAAACATAAAGGGAACCAAGGATCTTGAGTTTGATGAAATATTTGAAAGCACTCAATGCGGTCAGATTGTTTACAATAATGAATTTCAAAGTAATGCGGGGGTACTTTTTGAAGCATATACTCATTATAAGAATGGTCATCCAATCAAAACTGATAAGAAATTGGTAGATGAAAAATTTTCGTGGGAAAACTCCGTTTTGGAAATGTTAAATAGGATATCATAATTGAATAAGATTATTCACATAGTAGGTAATCGTCCACACTTTATGAAGTTGGCACCTGTATACAAATCTTTGTCAATGCACCCCGACATTGATCAAATTATTGTTCATACCGGCCAACACTATGACCAGATGATGTCTTCACATTTCATAACAGAACTTGAGATTCCTCAGCCTAATTTCAACCTTCAAGTGGGTTCGCAGAAACCATTGATTCAGTTCGCACAAATTCTGGTTGGATTGGATGAGATATTCGAAACGGAAAAACCTAATTTGGTTATTGTTTATGGAGATACGAATTCAACTGCCAGTGGTGCTATTGCTGCTGCTAAATCTAATATATCGTTGGCCCATGTCGAATCCGGTCTTCGTGAGTATGACAAAAGTATACCGGAAGAAATCAATAAACTTTTGACTGATGCGATAGCTGACCTGTACTTCGCACCCACCCAAACCGGTTATGATGAATTGATTCGATGTGGAAAAAATGAGGGTGTATACAATGTAGGAGATGTGGGCCTTGACTTGATCAATAACAATGCTCAAAAAATCATCAAAGCAGAAAGGATACTTGAACAGTATGGGATTGATCCCAATCATTATGTTTTTATGACCTGTCACCGACAAGCAAATACGGACGACGTTCACAAGCTAAAGCAGATTATCGAAGCAGCCAATCAGTTTGAAGAACGAATATTTTTCCCAGCTCATCCAAGAACTTCAAAAGCAATAAAGGCTTTTTCTTTGGAAGGATTGCTTGATAAAAGTAAATGGATCATCACTGGTCCGATTGGATTTTTTGAAACGCAAGCATTGATAAAAAATGCCAAATGTTGCCTGACAGATTCTGGTGGAGTGATCAAGGAGTCTTATTTCCATAAAACCCCAGCCATCATTTGTGACAAACAAACTGAATGGATCGAGACAGTCAAAGAAGGTTGGTGCACAGTCACTGGACCGGACAAAAAGAAGATTCTTCAAGTCTACAAAAACTTGGATTCTAAGAATTATATTCACAACAATAGCCTCGGCGAAGGAGACGCTTCAAAAAAGATTGCAGAAATTATTGTAAATTATCTTCAGCAGAAAAAACATGAAGTTTAGAGATAAAAAAATAATCATTCTTGCACCGCATACAGATGACGGTGAATTAGGATGTGGAGGAACCATTGCCAAGATGTTGGAAGAAGGTGCGAAAGTTCATTATGTGGCTTTGTCGACAGCAGAAGCTTCGGTTCCCGATGGCTTTCCCAAAAACAGATTGGAGATTGAAGTAAAAAAAGCTACTGAGATATTGGGCATTCCTTCCTCAAACCTCATTGTGTTTAAACATGAAGTAAGAAAATTAAATTATGTCCGTCAGGAAATATTAGAATCATTGGTGAAAATCAGAAATCAAATAGAACCTGATATGGTTTTTCTACCTTCATCTAAAGACATTCATCAAGATCACATAACAGTTACCCAAGAGGGAATCAGAGCATTCAAGTACAGCACGATTTTAGGTTATGAATTGATATGGAACAATCTTTCGTTTGACACAGATGTGTTTATTCGTTTGAAAGAAAGTCATGTTGATAAGAAAATTGCTGCACTTCAATGCTATGAGACACAGAAGGGAAGACCATA
>JAHDDD010000374.1 GCA_020629535.1 Saprospiraceae bacterium | reverse complement strand
GAAGATTTGGCGTTGAAATTCAATATCTGAATAGTGCGAAGGAAATCCAAATCAAAATGGCACAAGGAGCTAAGCCTGGAGAAGGAGGTCAACTTCCAGGCCACAAGGTAAATGAGACAATTGCTAAGGTTAGAAATTCTACACCCGGAGTTGGACTCATTTCACCACCACCCCATCACGACATTTATTCTATTGAAGATTTGGCGCAGTTGATTTTCGATCTGAAGAATGCAAACCCTAATGCTCGAATCAGTGTGAAATTGGTTTCAAAGGCAGGGGTTGGTGTGATTGCAGCTGGAGTAACAAAAGGTTTTGCTGATCATATTCTCATATCTGGAAGTGACGGAGGCACAGGTGCGTCGCCTTTGAGCTCAATACGACATGCGGGTCTACCTTGGGAGCTAGGTCTTGCTGAGTCACATCAAACATTGGTAAAAAATGGCTTACGTGACAGAGTTGTTCTTCAAGCTGATGGACAAATTAGAACAGGCCGTGATCTTGCCATTGCAACAATGCTTGGAGCTGAAGAATGGGGAATTGCTACTGCGGCTTTGGTTGTAGAAGGATGTATCCTAATGAGAAAATGTCATTTGAATACTTGTCCTGTTGGAATTGCTACGCAAGATGCTGATCTAAGAAAGAAGTTTAATGGTAAGGTGGAGCATCTCGTAAATTACTTTCATTTCCTTGCGCAACATTTGCGTGAAATTATGAGTTCACTCGGAATCAGAACTGTCAATGAGCTGGTTGGAAGAACTGAATTTTTGGAGACAAGAAATCTTGAGGATCATTACAAGACAAAACAATTGCTGTTAGAAAAATTGTTTTTCAAACAGAAAAACAAACATGCTAATACAATGTATCAATCCAAATCACAAGAGCACAAGTTAGACGGCCAGCTCGACCATAAGCTTATTAAGAAGGCAAAAAATTCAATTGAACTTAAACGGAGTTATTCAACTATAGCAAAAGTTAAGAATACAGACAGGTCCATTGGAACTTTGTTTTCTGGATACCTTACATCTCATAATGTATTTGATGAAAAAGATGAGATGGAATACAATTTCTCATTTCACGGAAGTGCAGGTCAAAGCTTTGGAGCGTTTGCAGCAAAACGTGTTGGTCTTCATTTGTTTGGCGATACCAATGATTATTGCGGTAAAGGCCTGAGTGGTGCGACATTGTCAATAAGACCTCCACGAAATTGCAATGTCGACGCCCATGAAAATCTAATTATTGGCAATACAGCTTTGTACGGCGCCACAGATGGGTATGCTTTTATAAACGGCCAAGCAGGAGATCGATTTTGCGTAAGAAACAGCGGGGCAAGTGCGGTCGTTGAAGGAGTTGGAGATAACGGTTGCGAATATATGACAGGTGGCGTAGTGATAAATCTAGGTGGTTTTGGTCGAAATTTTGCTGCTGGGATGAGTGGTGGAATTGCATATCTTTTTGAAATTAACCAAGACCAAATGATCAATAAGGAATCAATCGAGCTCGAAAAGTGCAATGCCCAAGATTTCATTAGCATCAAAAGACTCATTCAAATGCATGTCAATTTTACTGGTTCAAAGTTAGGCTTAAAAATTCTTCTTAACTGGGATAACCTGAAACAAAAATTCACCAAGATCATGCCTATTGAATATAAGCAAGCTTTGAAAAGGCAAATGAAAGAATTTCATGAAATTTCAAAAGCAGTCTGATGGGAAATGTAAGAGGTTTTATTGACACAAATAGAAAATTGCCAAAAGCCGAACCGCCAAAAGTTAGGATTCAGCATTTTAATGAATTCATTGAAAAGACTGAAACTACTGAGATTTCTAACCAAGCATCTAGGTGCATGGATTGTGGTGTTCCGTTCTGTCATTCGGCATGTCCGCTTGGTAATCTAATTCCTGAATTTAATGATGCGGTTTACAAGGAAAATTGGAAGCAGGCTTATGAGTTACTTATAGAGACCAATAACTTTCCAGAATTTACTGGTAGGATTTGTCCGGCACCATGTGAGGCATCCTGTGTTCTGTCTATAAACAACGAGGCTGTCACCATTGAGCATATAGAAAAGTCGATCATCGAAAAGGCATTTGATGAAGGATGGATCGAAAAATTCAAACCAGTCAGAAACGGACATAAAGTGGCGATTATCGGATCTGGACCGGCTGGTCTTAGTTGCGCAGATCAATTAAATAAGTATGGTTTTACCGTTACTGTCTTTGAAAAGAATCTTAAGCCAGGTGGATTATTGAGATACGGAATTCCTGATTATAAGTTGGAGAAAAATGTTATTGATAGAAGAATTAAATTGCTTCAAGAAGAAGGAATTGTCTTTAAATGTGGCATAAGCATTGGTGAGGATATAACCCTTGGAGAGATCGAAAAAGAGTATGATCGGATAGTCTTGTGCGTTGGTGCAGAGAAATCAAGAGACCTTAATATCCCTGGACGGCATTTCAAAAATATTGATTTCGCGATGGATTTCCTTACCCATTGTAATAAATCAAATGACCCTGATTTCATCGAGCATCATGAAGACTTTAGGGGTAAAACTATAGTTGTAATTGGAGGTGGTGATACTGGTTCAGATTGCATAGGAAATAGCCACCGATTGGGAGCAAAAAATGTTATCCAATTGGAGTTACTTGGTAAACCTACTTCTGCCAGAAGTCAAAACAATCCATGGCCTCAGTGGCCGATGACATTGAAAACTTCGACTTCTCATGAAGAAGGTGGAGAAAGACAATGGGCCATTCAAACAAAGAAATTTCTAAGTGATGATGGAGTCCTTGTTTCTGGTCTTGAAGTAGTAGACGTAAGTTGGGAAAAAGTTGGAGATACTTATTCCTTTATTGAATTAGAAGGTACATCTAGAATCATTTCTTGTGACAAAATATTCCTTGCTGTGGGATTTGAACATTTGACACATGGTGGTTTCATTTCAAACTTTGAGAAAGATGCTAAAGGAAATTTGGAAACGACGAACTATAAAACATCTAGAGAAAATATTTTTGCTGCTGGCGATGCCCGAAGGGGCCAATCTTTGGTGGTATGGGCTATTCAAGAAGGTAGGTCTTGTGCAGAAGCTGTGGTGAAGAGTTTTACAATTTGATCAGTTTGTACGTTCGGCTTTTTCCTGATGAATGGAAATTTAAATAGTAAATACCGCTGGCAAAATTTGAAAGATCTACCCTTCCTTCATGCAAAGAAAATCCATTAATAATTTGCCCAAGATGATTTCTTAATTCAATGCTAGAACCAATTTCAATTCCATGAATATTGAAATATCCATCGGACGGATTCGGGAAAATGGTTAGCAACGATTCTTCTTCAATGTCTTTGGTAGAACTGATATCTCCCCAAATATTGATGAACGTATTGTATACATTCAATCCACCTCGCATGTTCCCAACGATAAGTTCGAAGTAGTTGTCGTTATCAATATCAGCAAAGTCTACTGTTGAAAATCTGCCCACTTCAATTTGCCCAACTGCGGGATCTATCAGCGCAAATGTATCGACAGGATTTGCTATCTCAGCTTTGTAGAATTGCACTTGACCAGATTCCATTCCGGTCAAAAGCACAAATTCACTTTCATTAATCATTTGTAATTTAGGTGAAGCACTGCCAGTTGCTGAACCAAAGATTCTGGTATTGACATTTCCAAAAGTAATTGTGTTGGGCTCAGCGGATGCATCTGAGTTGAACTGAGGTTCACCAACAGAACCCAAGTTTTCGTAGTAATTCACATTTCCGAGTTCGCCATCTTCCTCACTGACCTGTCGCACGCCTACAATGAGATCTCCCAAACCATCTTGATTGAAATCAAAAATTTCAGGCCTTGCGTTCGGTCCAGGATTTATTGAAAAGTATTGTGCAACAGCAGGAGCGAATTCAAATTCCATATTGGGACCGGCAATGTTTTCAAAGTAATAAAGATCACCATTAGCATCTGCAACAATGATGTCTTCATCGCCATCTCCATCCATATCTCCAATAGCGGGACTGGGATTAGAAGAAAAATCT
>JAHDDD010000373.1 GCA_020629535.1 Saprospiraceae bacterium | reverse complement strand
CCAAAAAAGGTTTCTATGAGAGAACCAAGCAAAAAGACGAGAAAGGCAAGACCATATTCAATGCATTGAATTTAAAAACACTAGAATATGCGCCTGCCGCTAAGCCACGTTTAGAAGTAGTGGGTCAGACCAAAGGCATTGAGCTAATAGACAAGAGACTCAAGGCATTGGTTGATGGTGATCAAAGAGAAAATAAATTCCTAAGAGAATACTTCGGATCATTGTTTGCGTATACGGCCAACAGGGTACCTGAAATTTCTGACCAATATTATCCTGTCGATGATGCCATGAAGGCTGGATACATGTGGGATATGGGACCTTTCGAATATTGGGATGCCGTCGGAATGGAAACAGGTCTTGCCATGATCAAAGAACTTGGACTTTCTGTTCCTGGTTGGATTGAAGATATGAAGGCCAAGGAATATGATACATTCTACAAGGTAATCAATGGTGAGCGTGTCTACTACGACATCAATGACAAGGCATATAAGGCTGTACCAAGTACTGCAGGATATATCATCCTTGATACGTTAAGAGAAAAAGAGCCAATCTTGAAAAACTCTGAATGTGTGGTTCATGATATTGGTGATGGAGTTATGTGTGTTGAATTTAGATCAAAAAGCAACGCCATAGGAGAAGGCATTGGAAATGGCATAAAAGAAGCGATAGACAAAGCAGTCAATGAAGGTTGGAATGGAGTTGTGATCGGCAACAATGCTAAGAACTTTACCGTAGGAGCAAACCTTATGAACATCGGTATGGTCGCCATGCAAAAAGATTTCGAAAAGCTGGACGAACTGGTCAATGGCTTTCAACAATTGACCATGTATATCAGATATTCTAAAGTACCTGTCGTGGTAGCCACCCAAGGATACGTCTTTGGTGGAGGATGTGAAATTTCAATGCATGCCAACGGTGGTGTATACGCTGCTGAATCTTATATTGGGTTAGTCGAAGTTGGCGCTGGATTGTTGCCTGGTGGAGGTGGAACAAAAGAAATGGCATTGCGTGCTTCAGATAAATACTTCGAAGGAGATGTTCAAATACCTACCCTCCTCGAACATTTCAAAACAGTAGCAACTGCTAGTGTCGCTACTTCTGCCTACGAAGCATTTGACTCAGGTCTTTTACTTACAGATAAAGATGAAGTTTGCACACGCACTCCAAGCAACATTGGCTTAGCAAAGCAGATGGTATTGGATATGGCTCCAAACTACATCGCAGGTACTCCTAGAGAAGACATTACCGTTCTCGGCAGAAATGGCCTTGGTGCTCTTTTCACCGGAATCAATGAATTCAAATTGGCAGGCTATATGTCTGATTATGATGTAGAAATTGCAAGGAAGGTAGCTGAAGTTATGTGTGGCGGTGATCTCACAAGCCCACAAAAAGTCAGTGAACAATATTTACTTGATTTAGAAAGAGAAGGCTTCCTAAGTCTTTTGGGCAACCAAAAAACACTGGACAGAATTCAGCACTTGTTGATGCATAATAAGCCACTCAGAAATTAGTGAACTAATTTCTGGGATGAAGCGAAGGAGAGAATTTGCGAATTCGCGAATATGAAACATGAATTTAGAGAATTACGAATCTGGCAAGAAGCAAGGGAATTAAACAAACTTGTCTACGATCTGGTGAAAGATTTTCCAAAAGAGGAAAATTATGGATTGAGTTCGCAAATGAAAAGGGCATCGATTTCAATTGCATCTAATATTTCAGAAGGTAGTAGTTATGAATCAAATGCTATGTTTTTGAAATACCTAAATGTAAGTCTTGGTTCTCTTTGTGAACTAGAAACACAGTTCTACTTGGCAAAAGACGTAGGTTATATAAATAATTCTCAATTGAAAAGTACAATTGAGCAAACAGACAAAATCAAAAGAATGATTTTGGGATTCATGAAAAAATTAAAATCAGTATAAACAAAATTGAGTGATTCTCTTTATCACGAAATCGCTCAATCTCTTAATCAAAAAAAAACTATGAACGCATACATCGTCGCCGGCTTTAGATCAGCAGTTGGCAAAGCAAAAAAAGGAGGATTTAAAAACTACAGATCGGATGATCTCGCAGTAGATATCGTAAAACATCTTGTAAACAGTGTCCCGCAATTGGACCCCAAAACTGTAGATGACGTGATAGTAGGATGCGCCAATCCTGAAGGAGAGCAAGGTTTGCAGGTCGGAAGATTGATAGCTGCAAGAGCTCTTGGTAAAGAAGTACCTGGCATTACGATCAACAGATATTGCGCTTCTGGATTAGAAGCAATCTCACTGGCAGCTGGGAAAATTGCTGCTGGCTTCGGAGATATCTACATCGCTGGAGGTACTGAAAGCATGAGTCTGATACCGATGACCGGTTACAAACTTTCACCTAGCTATAAAGCAAACATGGACAATATCAACTACCATGTAAGCATGGGTGCGACCGCAGAAGCAGTGGCAGCAAAATATGAGATTAGTCGTGATCAGGCTGACGAGTTTTCTGTAAGATCACATGCCAAAGCAGAAGCTGCCATAGATGGCGGAAAATTTAAAGATGAGATTGTACCTGTCACAGTAGAAGATGTGTTTGTAAAGGACGGGAAAAAAGTGGTCAGTTCTCATGTGGTTGACACAGATGAAGGGGTAAGAAGAGGAACATCGATGGAAGGCTTAGCAAGACTAAGACCTGCTTTTAAGAAAAATGGCGTGGTCACAGCAGGCAACTCTTCACAAACTTCAGATGGAGCCGCATTTGTTATTGTCATGAGTGAAGAAATGGTAAAGAAACACAAGCTCGAACCGATCGCACGGTTGGCTGCATGCGCTGTGGGTGGTGTTGATCCGCTGTATATGGGTATCGGACCATGTGTGGCAATACCAAAGGCATTGAAGCAAGCAGGTTTAGAACTAAAAGACATAGAACAAACTGAATTGAATGAAGCTTTTGCGACGCAGGCATTGGCTGTCATCAAAGAAGCAGGACTTGATCCTGAAACGGTCAATGTAAATGGTGGAGCCATTGCACTTGGTCATCCTTTGGGTTGTACTGGCGCGAAATTATCGATTCAGCTGTTAAACGAAGCGATCAAAAATATGGTATGGTCACTGCATGCGTTGGCGGAGGCCAAGGAATCGCAGGAATATTTGAAAGGCTCTAATTGAATGACAAATCTTACGAATTACGATTTCGAAAATATTCGAAATCGTAATTCGTGATTCGTTTCCCTCCATTCTCACTCAATGCTCGTTGTACGTGATCGTCAACTCTTAATGACTCTTTCAAAAATTTTACGTCTCAATATAAAACGAAATTATGCGAGGACTCGTAAGGATATTATTGATGTTTGGCCCAATGATCTTTAGGCAAATTCAAAAATATCAAAGAAACAAACAAAGAGAGCAGTATCGTCAGCCTCAAAGAGATAGAAGACATGTCACAAGAAGAGAACAAGTTCCTTCAAATCGTCAAGAAAGACCCCAGTCTACTCAGCCTGATCGGAATATAGGAAATAACAGACAAGAAAGAATCGAAAGAACTCCACCTTCAAACAGAGAAGGTGACTTTGTCGATCCTATCAACAATGATGGCGAAAACGACAAAGGATTTAATTGGAAGAACATTTTCTTCGAAAAGGAATAATTTGTTTATACTTTTCCGATTCATAAACGAATACGTTATGAATTGGAAAATACTCTCTACTCTCCTACTCTGCTTTTTTGTTTTTGCAGCATGCAAAAACAAAAAGCAAAGTATCAAATCAGACACATACTCACACATCGAAAATATTCCCAAAGACTTAATGAAAGTCTTTGATAAACATGGAGGCCTCAACCAATGGAATGAATTGGGAGGCATCACATTCTCCATGCCAGGTGACAACGGAAAAGAAACCACCTTCACAGATTTAAAAAATAGGAGGGAAATTGTCAAAACACCAGAATTCCAACTGGGATTTGATGGCACCAATTATTGGAGCAAAGCAGATAGCTCCATTCAACTCGATCCGGTATTCTTTACTAATTTGATGTTTTATTTTTATGCAATG
>JAHDDD010000372.1 GCA_020629535.1 Saprospiraceae bacterium | reverse complement strand
AGGGGCTGGAATCCTGCAAGACATTCCACGAATGGTGAAATTGACAGATGAGATCATTAAGTCTACCAATCTGCCAGTGACCGTAAAAACACGCTTGGGTTGGGACGATAAAACGAAGTACATTGAAGATGTAGCAGAGCGACTACAGGATGTCGGAATCAAAGCTTTGAGTATTCATGGTCGAACAAGAAAACAAATGTATAAAGGGGAAGCCGACTGGACATTGATCGGTAAGATCAAAGAAAACCCGCGTATCAATATTCCTATTTTTGGAAATGGCGATATTGACTCTCCACAAAAAGCTGAAGCATATAGAAACAAATATGGTGTAGATGGTATCATGATCGGTAGAGCCAGTATAGGATACCCATGGATATTTAGAGAAATAAAGCACTACTTTGAGACTGGTGAGATTTTAGCTCCACCAACAGTCGAAGAAAGGGTGGATGCTGCCAAACGCCATCTAAAGTTTAGTCTCGAATGGAAAGGACCTAAATTGGGAATCCTTGAAATGAGGAGACACTATGCCAACTACTTTAGAGGATTTCCGCACATCAAGCCATACCGTTCAAAATTGGTTACCCTAGATAGTCCAGACGATATTTATGGAGTACTTGATATGATTCAAGAGCGCTTTTCTTCATTTCAAATGGTTTGATGAAAATTGAATTGAGTAGGGAAGAGAAGCAGTTGTTCGAAGTAGTTTCGAATACGGCCAATGAGTTAGGCTATCCAGTTCTGGCTATTGGCGGATTTGTTCGTGATAAGATTCTCGGAAGACCTACCAAGGACATTGATTTTGTCTGTGAGGGCAGTGGAATACAATTGGCAAAGAATCTTGCCAATAAATTACCAGGAAATCCCAATGTCAACTATTTCAAAAACTTTGGTACGGCCATGATTAAATATGAAGATGGCCTTGAGTTGGAATTTGTTGGCGCAAGAAAAGAATCATATCAAAGAGATAGCCGAAAACCTATTGTCGAAAACGGCACATTGGTCGATGATCAAAATAGACGGGATTTCACCATCAATGCCATGGGACTTGATTTGTCTGTTCACAATTTTGGAGCCTTGGTTGATCCGTTTGATGGAGTAGGGGATTTGGACCGGAGACTCATACGAACTCCTTTAGAACCAGGACAAACGTTTTCAGATGATCCACTTCGTATGCTGCGAGCTATCCGATTTGCTACACAACTAGATTTTGAAATCTTACCTGAGACTTTCGATGCCATCAAGAAATATAAAGATCGACTTTCAATTATTTCATATGAACGCATACACACAGAGTTAAATAAAATCATCGAATCAGATACACCGTCAAAAGGATTTAAATTATTGTTTGATTCCGGCTTATTAAAATTATTCTTTCCTGAAATGGTTGCATTGCATGGAGTGGAGTATGAAGACGGTCGTGGACATAAAGATAATTTTTATCATACATTGGAGGTACTGGATAATGTCGCGGAAAACTCAAAAGATCTTTGGTTGCGCTGGGCAGCTATTTTGCATGACATAGCCAAACCACCGACCAAAAGATGGTCAAAAGAACATGGCTGGACGTTTCATGGACATGAGGTGGTAGGAGCCAGATGGGTGCCAAGAATATTTAAACGACTCAAACTTCCGTTGGATGCAAAGATGAAGTTTGTACAAAAGTTGGTGAGATTGCATCTTCGTCCGATTGCATTGACCAATGAAGAAATAACGGATAGTGCAGTGAGAAGATTGATTTTTGATGCAGGAGATGATCTGGAAGCGCTCATGATTTTGTGTCGAGCTGATATCACTTCGAAGAATCCCAAAAAAGTGTCCCGTTACCTTTCGAATTACGATAAATTGGTCATCAAGATTGAAGAAGTTGAAGCCAAAGATCATATTCGCAATTGGCAACCGCCCATTGATGGGGAGCTGATTATGAAGACATTTGATATACGTCCATCACGTGAGGTAGGAATCATCAAAGATGCAATAAAAGATGCCATTCTAGATGGAGATATTTCTAATGATTATGATGCCGCCTTTGCGTTTATGATGGAAAAAGCGAAAGAGTTAGGAATGACGAATGACGAATGACGAATGACGAATGACGAATGACGAGGACGAAGGATGAAGGAGGAATGACGAAGGACGAGTGACGAGTGACGAGTGACGAGTGACGAATCACCAACTCAGGATTTCTGCTCATGTAACGTTTCTTTTTCCAAGCCGAGATTTGATTTTGCTCAACACGGATTAGGGCTCATGCCTCAGCGAAAGCTTTACAATTGATGTTTGCTTGCGAGGGCATTTTAAAGAAGAGGATAAACCTTGCATTATAATTAAAAGCCATCATGAAGGTTCATTTAATAAAAGAAAGACTGGAAAAATACAAGGCTCATCTCAGGTCCGTTGATTTTATGGATAGCGCATACAAGTGGGATGCATATAGGCATTTCAAAGACAATTGGGATGTGGAGGCATTGGATTTTAGATCGATGTTTGAAAAGAGTTTTGGTAGTGAAAAGTCTTTGAGGTTGTGGAAGAAAGAGAATTATTTTCCCAAAGAGATGATGTTGAGATTCATCGACAATGACAAAGAATTTGTGCGTGTCATGTTTTGGGATTTGCTGGATGAATCAAAAGATATTGAGATGAGAATCGATCGGTTCAAATTGTATTGTGATGAGATGTTGATCAGAATCCAACGAGAGGACATGAAGGCTGCAGATCATTTTCATGGCAACTATGAGATGATCTTTGTGTATCTCTGTTTCATTTATCCAGATCGATATTGTCTTTACAATTTTGATGCTTACCGACAATTTATGGTGAACGTGGAGTCAAAGAATGTTCCGAGATTTCATTCTCCTTTACAATATGTGAAAATGATGAAAGCGGTGAGAAAGATCATGGAAGGAGATGAAGAGTTGACGCAAATCAGAAGCCAGGTTTTGGCCCGAGAAGAATTGCCAGCAGATAATGTTGGGATTTGGGTTGGGGATTTTTTAGACATTGTGTAAGGCTGCTAGTTGCCCGTTCGGAATAGTTCATTTTACTATCAATAGGATGCAAAAAATGATAGCCCGTTATTTTAAGTAAATGTAAAATGATTCTCATACACCTTTTATTTGTCCCAAGTATTATCTAACTTCATAGAAGCTAATGGCCTTGCTAATCAATAACCTGTTTGAAAAGTATTTACATTCCTATTTTATTCCTATCCATTTTTGTATCGGCGTGCAAAAAGAAGACTTCTCATCCTGATGCATTTAATTCAAAGGTTGATCTTTCATCAATTTCTTTAGATAACCTGAAAACTGATTTCAATGAACAACCCTCAGAGTGTTTTGATGAATTGCTTGTCAGAGCAAATAAGGCGTTTTCCGAAGAAGACACCATTTTATTAGCAGAACTTAATCCACTTCTCGACTCTTTTTCTAATTCAGACATTCATGATGAATTGAAGGGGAGATATTTTCATTACAAATACAATACTGTCGCTTCTGATGAGTTGGCATATCAAATGCTTGATTCTGCAGTTTATTTGATTGAAAAATTGCCATACTACAAACACAGTTTTTTTGACATTTTTTGGGATAAAGGTGATTCACATTGGGGGGAAGATTGGGATTTGGCATTTCAATATTATGAAAAGGTGAAATCAGGTAATTTATCTTTGGACCAAAATGAAAGGGATTATCTAGCTATATCTAAAGCTGAGTACGCTCTATCAAAAGTGTACCGATTTACCATGCAATACATTGATGCCGTAAACTTAGCTCAAAAGGTGGTTACTGATCGTATGAATATGCCTGACATTCCAATTACCAGAAAAGCACAGGCATTTAACAATCTTGCTCAGATTCAATATGACATGGGGGATCTTGAAGCTTCAGTAATTAATTATGAAAAGGCAAGATTGCATTGGATGAATGAAGGCAAGAACAACAAAATGTTACCATTTGTAATTATTGACAAGAGTCTTGCTTTGATGAATGATTTCAGACTGGAAGAAGCAGAAGGAAGTATTGAATTGTTGAACCCATACC
>JAHDDD010000018.1 GCA_020629535.1 Saprospiraceae bacterium | reverse complement strand
CTTGAGGAGCAGCTGTAGTCTCAGCAAGTGATTCTGCATTGGCTTCACAGCCTTCGTTACTACGTGCAATAATTGCATAATTCCCGTCTTCCGAAATTTGCAATGTAGACGTGTTTTCTCCAGTTATAAGTGCTCCATTACGATACCATTCGAATTCGACTCCATCTGATGCTGCTTCAAGGGTGAAAGTACCACCTTCGCAAAATGCAACTGCTTCTGGCAATTCGACAAAAGGCGTTTTGAAAATCAAAACATCAATGAAATCTTCTGAAATGCATCCGTTGTCAGCAGTTACTTTAATTTGATAGGTTCCATTTTCTGTTATATTAATTTCTTTCTCAGTTTCATCGATTGGTTGACCGTCAAGGAACCATTCAATTTCAAGTGCCTCCGTATCTGCCGAAATGATGATGGGTTGGTCATCACATTCTGCAATGTCCGGTCCAAGATCAACAGGAATTCCCATATTTACTCCTACTTCAACTTCTGAAGAATTTGAGCAAGCAGACCCTGGATTGACTTCGACAGTGTAGGTGCCTGGCGTGCTCACTTCCAGCTCAGCATTGGTTTCTCCCATCAACAAATCTCCGTCCATAAACCATTGGAAATTATTGGTTGGTGCATCAGCCGTCAACACGGTTGATTGTCCGTCACAAATGCTCGTTGTACCTAAAATTTCTACTGAGAGCATGTTGGTGATGTCCAGTACCATTTCATCTGAAGCTTCACAACTTGAACCTGGTTCGGAGATGACAGAATATGTTCCTGGTTCAGAAATCTCCAATGAATTTCCATTTTCATTTGGAATGAGATCATTGTCAAAATACCACTCATATTCAAAACCTTCTTCACCTGCTATCAGCGTCAATGTAGTGTCGCTGCAAGCAGAAATATCAGAGCCTAAATCAACAACTGGAGCAGGAGAGAACAGAACTTCCACATTTCTACTAATATCGCAATCACCTATACCTCCGGCGATCACCGTGTATACGCCAGATTGTGTCACTGTTAATTCGTTGTCGGTTTCATTTGGGATATCTTCACCATTAATTTGCCATCCAAGAATCTCACCGTCTGTCAATGCGGTTATTAAGTAGTCTGTTCCTTCGCATCTTTCAACGAAAGTTTCGTCGACCATAAGTTCAGGACCTTCAACAAAAGTGGCTGTCGTGGTGAAACTAAAATCACAGCCCATTCCTGAAATCAAGTTGACTTCATAGGTTCCAGATTCTGTAGCTGAAAAGCTTGTAACATTTGTTTCGATGACTGATCCATTTCGATTCCATTCAATGTCGAAGTCTTCTGCTCCAGGCCCCAATTCTAACACAAAGTCACTACCAATGCAAAGGGTGGTATCCACATCTTGAAAATTATACGTTGGTTCGTCGAAAACTACAAACCTGACTGAGTCTTGGGTAGTACATCCATCTGTATTTTCTGCTGTGGCTATAATGGTGCCTGATTCTCCTGTTCCAAATGTTGGAGATGGGTAACCCAAAGGATCTTCCCCATTGAGTGTCCAGAAAATCAAATTCGTATTCGAAACAGTGCCTACGAAAAGTTGACCGTTACATACGCTGACTTGATCAGGTAAGGGTAGACCAGTACCATTGTCAATGAGTTCTAGGGTGGCTGGTTCTCCGAAACTTACAGTCGTGACTGCATTTTCGGAGCAGTCTCCATTGCTTGTTACGATGAGCTCATAGGTGCCTTCCATTGTGGCAATGAATGAATTAGATGGACCGGATTGTAAACTATTTCCGCCAAAAGTCCAATTAAAATTTTCTCCTATATCTACTTCTGCCGTTATCTCGACTTCTGTTCCACACAGTTGGTATTCTGAAGGTAAATCTATCACTGGAGCATCTATGCCAGTTACAATAAGTGAATCGCGTGAAACGCAACCAAGAAAACTTGCTGCTTCAAATGAGTAAGTTCCGGGTTCTGAGATCAATAAATTTGGCGTACTTGAGTTGGGAATAGCTACTCCATCTTTAAACCATTGAATTTCTACTGATTCTGTTTCAGCTGTTACTGTTGTAAATCCACCATTGATACATATGGATGTGTCGTCAGAAATTTCTATTTCGGGGAAAGCTTCAATAACAACCAAGGTTTGATCAAAATTAGAGCATCCAAATTCATTTTCTACCCTGACACCATATACACCTGGTTCAGTGAACTCATACACCTGTCCGTCAAAATCGAGTGTATCGTCCATTGTTTGTCCTGTGGGCTTATACAGCCAAATATATTCTGTCCCATCAGGACCAGCATCAATCACACCAGTTTCACCCTCGCACAGGACAAAGCTTTCTTCCAATTCAACATTCGGTGTAGGTAGGATAGTGAGCTCCACTTCATCTTCATCAGTGCAACCAAAGGTATTGGTTGCTACAGCTCGATAAGTTCCTGCATCGGTTACGACTTGAGTGATATTAGGATTATCTTGAAGTACATCGTTGATATACCATTCAATCTCAGTTGCATCTGAGGTCGCGAGAACACTTGTTGTACCGAGTCCGCAGACTTCCCTGTCTTCACCCAAGAATACAACTGGATTTTTCGCAAATGAAACTTCTGTCTCTGCAATTCGCAAACAGCCAGTACTGTTTCTTACCTCAACAAGAAATCGGCCAGGACCGGTTACTTCCAATGCGGCAATTGATCCTTCTTGAACGATCTCGTCATCTTGGTACCAAATGTACTCATCAGCCACATCTCCCGGCGTAATGGTAATCGTCTCGCCTTCGCAAGCTTGATAGAAAGCCTCTAGGTTTACTTCGAAAGGACAACAGTTTTCTTGTGCATCAAAAAGGCCTTCAAATGACCTGTAACATCCTGGATCTTCTGAGAAAAAGATTTCAACATCTACGGGCAAACCGTCTGAAAGAAGATTTGTCAATGTTACCGTTTGAGGACTTCCTGTAATTTCAAATTCTTGGCCATTGACCACTAAGAACCCTTCGGAAGGATTGAGAGAATAATCGATGGTTATGGTTTGTGAATAAAAATTATCATTAGGATTGCAATCGGTTTGTGCACCCAAAGAAGTACTGGCTCCCACAACACAGCTTGTTGCAATATTTATGTCTTTAAAATTACTACTGAAGATGGCGCAATCTTCACTTTGATAAATATTCTCAATACTTTGTCCGATCCAGGATTGTGGATCGAAATTGGGTGGAGGTGTAGGACCGCCTGATTTATAATATACTCCATAGATTCTGTAGTCTCCTGGTTGGAGGCTGATGAAATTTGCATCATCACTCACCAAATCAATTAATCCTGTAAATTGATCCACTGCAACATAGGTATATGAATAATCTCCTCCATTGCTTGAAGGGGAGGTATTAATTAATAGATCTCCTGGACCTCGAATATTCGTGACAGAAGTTGTTGCTGGTAGTGATCCATCGTTGTGAACGGTCATGACATATTCTTCACATTCATCCAACTGCAGTCCGAAGCTTTCTCTGTGATCAACGGCGCTTCCAAATGGATTTCTTGCAGAAGAGCCTACGAAGTTTGCACATGGAGATTGTAAGTTTAGACCAGCTCTCCGAAAGATGGAAATGAAACCCATACCTCCGGCATTTTCGACATCGAGGTCAAAAGTGTAGCTGCCAGATTCAGTGACACCGAATTCATAAAGTGCATATCGTCCGCTTCCAACTCCACTGCAACCAGACTGTGCATTGTTGAAAACAGCAACTTCCATTGTTGGGGAACTACCAGTGAGAGTCTCTGTAAAAGAAAGCAATTTCGCTCCAACCGCTCCACCCAAATCCATGTTGAGGGTTTGTTCCATTTGGTTATATGATTCGGGGGCGTCATTGCATATTTTGCTTGATGCAGAAAGGCATGCAGACTCGATATTAAAATTGCTTTGAGAAATATTGTAAAAAGCAAAGCATTCAAAATCTGCGCATTGAATCATCAATCTTGCATTCTCTGAGAATGGCAATGATGGAGGCAAGGTTGCATTGAATGATCCACTCGAATAATCTACATCTGTTGCAATCACATACGGGTAGGTGAACCCACCATCCAGTGAAATTAAAATATCTGCATCATCACAAATGGACTCACTACCATTGGGTGACCATCGAATATTTGCATTCGAGCCTGCAGTCAATGTTTCTCCTCCTTGTGGGTAATCAATTGTCAATGGCCCTCCATTGTTCACATCAATGCTTAGTTGATCCCAGGCAATTCCGGCACCATTGTCAAGATTGTTGTCTCTTACGAGGAATCTAAAATTCAAAGTTCTTGCAACTTGTGGAACAACTTCATATGGATCTTCTACACCTTGCAGGTAATTCTGGAAGCCTGGTATATACCTTGTAAGATCACGATTTGGAGGATAACATCTCGCGATCGGACCTCGCGGACTATTGGCTGCAGTCTGTCCAATGAATCCTTGGTTACTTGTGCCATTTCCGTCTTCATCATATTGTTCCCATGAATATGTGAGATTGTCATCTTCATTGACATCTGATGCAGATCCTGTCATAAAGAATGGTGTTCCTTTTGGAATCCTCGCAAATGCGTTGCAAGGATTGGCATCAGCCACAGGTGGAATATTACCTAGATCGCTGGTTTCAAGACCTTGACATTCAGGTTGAAACTTTAGGTATTCTATCATTCGGTCGACGCTGTTCGCGTGGAAATAATTATCAGAAAATCCTGAGGCAGGAACATTTTGTCCGTTCCCACAAATTCCATTATAAGACATGACGGTAGTACCACTTGCGATCTCATAAGAAGTGGTATTACTAATATTGCTTGTGCATGAACCGCCACTTCCATTGAACGTATGCGGCGCGTTAAACATGTGTCCAAATTCATGTGCAGCAAGTTGAATCCATCCATTGTTTGTGTTACTGAACGAACCACTCCAACCGGCTGCTTTCAAAAGACCCGTTCCAGAGATTCCGCCTTGACCATTTCTACAAACAACACCAAGACCTGCAACACCTCCACCAGTGAATTGATTGGAACCATTTTTATGAAAAACGTGACCAACATCATATGAGTCACCATTGAAATTCATGTTCACAGCCTCTGCAGCTTGTATGGTTCTGCCTCGTCCTCCAACCTGATCTCCGATGAATGGATCTCCAGCAGCACTTGAATACAAAACCGGAGTCAATAATGAAAACTGTACCGCGATGTCCTTTTCAAAAATAAACTGAACGCCATTGACAGAGTTTGTAACAACTGTATTTACAGCAGGTGCGTTTCCACCGTTTCCAGAATAAAATTCACCCGTACAAACGAGTGCAAGTCGAACTGTTCTTTTGACTTCACCATTGCTTCCTTGAGGACCTCTCACAGGATCAAGATCGGCCATATTGAAATGCTTGTTTGACCCACAGTATTGATCTACGAACTGACTTTTATCCATGCCTCTTTCTATGATATGTACATCAGGCTGATTTACATCTTCAGGAGAAAAACCGATCCAGCCTTGAGGAGTACTCATTTGATAAAAAACACCATTTGGACTAATGAGCATTCGTCCGAAAATATTTGCATCTGTCTTGCTCTTAATTCTGTAGGTATGAATCATTGGATAGGCTGCAAAAAATTCATCAGACATGATCTGGGAATATTCTGCAATGAATTGATGATTCTCAGTTTCAGACAGAGGGAGTTTTATCTCAAATTTTCGTCTGACATCTTTCTCAAGTTCATTTTGAGAAATGTTCACATATTCATTAACATCCAAATGGATTTTTTGAATTTCATGTTGTTGGCCGAATGAAAAGATAGGAAAAAGCAGTGCAATGATGCCCATTAATCGGCTATGAGAGCTTTTCATATTCCAGGTGATTTTGTGATGGCAATTTCTGAAAAAATACTGAGAAAGCAGAATCTTTACCCCTTGACTATCAATGGTTTCGGTAAAACTTGTCTTGGAACCGATCTCAGAGAATTCGAATCAGTTTGTGATGAATCTTATCAGTTCTTCATTGAGTTTGGATATTGCCAACTCAATGTTCCAATTATCCTTGTTCCGAGGCTCCACCATGTTGGATATTGCTCTGATTTGTATGATATCAATATCAAGGATTTTTGCAGCATAAAATGCACCTGCACCTTCCATGGTTTCAATATCTGCATCATACTTTCCTTTGATTAAATCAATGGATTCTTGAGAACCATGAACTTTATTGACCGTAAGAGCGGAGGCTTTGGGCAAATTGGTTTTGGGTGGGTTTTTGATCCAGCCCTGATCGAATGGGAACGTGTTTTCATTCATCAATTCCAATTCATATACATCGGTAAACCTGCCATCTGATTCTTCAACTCCCAGATCGGCGAATCGATCCCATGTGACTTCAACTACGGAACCAATGGCAAATTTATCATTGAATGAACCGGCAATGCCTGCATTGATGATCAAATTAGCACTTGAAATATTGTTTGTTCTCGCTATGGCCATTGATGTCATCATAGCACCTACGCCTGTTACTACCGGAAAAATTGAAACCTCATTGTGTATGTATTCGAAGAATGATTTCTTTGTAAAATGTTCATCAAAATATTGAAGAGCCGGAAGGATTTCAAATTGAGTAGCTGCAACTAAAAAGATCTTGCTCACCTGTCATTTTTTATTGAAAATGATGGGGTAGCTCCTAAGATCGGATGAAGATTAATAGCACCATCCGCAGATAAAGAACCATTGATACTATAGGCAATGCCTAAACCATAAATAGCAGGATTAGCGGACGCACCAAATCGTAGACTGAAATTTTCTACCAATTTATAATCAACACCTAGCTTAACATCCAATTTATTTTGCAGCCATTTTTGAACTTGTAAATGGACTGAAACCTTCTCCGAAGGGCAATATGAAGCTCCAAACGAAAGACTTGAATTTACATCATTGTCATTTTCCAATAATTGAATTTTGGCTGGTGAAAAAATATGAAATCCAAACTGGAATTTTTCTCCAAATCCAGCGATAGCACCAATTTCAACTGTTGCCAATAATTTCGATCCAAAATTTTCAATACTCGTATTCAAAAGATCAAATTGAGCGCCAAAGTTGAGTTTTTCAAAAAGGATTCTTGCATAAGAAATGCCCAATTTCTGTTCACGATATTCTGCTAATCCAAAATTTGAAACAGAAACGCCAAAACTTCCAAAACTGTTTGTTGGAATGACGATACCTCCACCGAAAGCAATGATGTCTGAATCGAGATATCGGAGTTCTGATGATGCGATAAAAGAAAAATCTTTGATTGTGGCAATACCAGCAGGATTATTGAACAATGCATCGACACCTGTGAAAGTGACCCCAGTAGCTCCCATTGAATTTGCTTTTGCGCCATATGTCGGGCTATAATACAATTGTGCCTGTAGGGAAAGGGAGAAAAACAGGATTAAGGATATTATAAAGGGTCTCATTTTCATCAACTATGGCAAATATAATTATTTGGCTTATTCTATCTCATTCTTTTTGCTTTGATCTCTAGGTACTTATTGATGACATTGATGGTGAGATTCTGAGGTTCAGTGAGTATGGTTTGAATGCCGTTTCTGATAAGTTCTTCTCTAATTAGCTCTTTTTCTAGCATCGTCTTTTCAGCGAATGTTTTGATATAAATATCTGACTTGGTCTCACAATCCATTTCACTTGTTTCGATCAATTTTGTATTGATGAAAATAATGACCACCATCAAGTGCCTTTTGGACATTAACTTGAGATAAGGAAGGTGCCTTCTAAGATCATGTGGCGTTTCAAAATTGGTGTAAAAAAGCCAAATGCTCCGCCGGCTAATTTGCCGTCTTGTCACATGGGCGAGCAATTCAAAATTTGATTCCTTAAAGCCTGTTTTTTCTTTATACAATGATTGGGAAATCCTTTCCAATTGACCTTTACGGGAACTGGCTTTTATGAGTGTTCCCATTCGATCGGAGTAACTTATTAGACCGGCATAATCATGCTTTTTCAAAATGATATTTGATAGGGACAAGGCAGAATTGATGGCGTGATCTAACAATGTCAGGCCATAAAAGGGCATCTTCATGGCGCGGCCTTTGTCAATCACGCAATAAACATCTTGGTGTCTTGTGTTTTGGTATTGATTTACCATCAATTGATTCTTCCGTGAAGTAGCTTTCCAATTAATGGCTTTGATGTTGTCTCCTTGAGAGTAAGGACGAATGTGTTCAAATTCGTCGTTTTCACCAAGTTGTCTGATTTGCCTGATTCCTGAAAGTGCCGCTACTTTTGAAAATACCTGCAATTCATATTTCTTCATCTGTACGATACTTGGTACGACCATGCATTCTTTTTGAAGATCGTAAGAGATTCTCCGGTCCAAAAATTTGAAAGGTGCAATGGCAATGAACGCATGTACCTGACCGAACTCGTATGCGCCGCGAACATATGGTTGAACAAAGTGTTCGTGATTTACAGAATCACCAGCCAATAATTCTCGATCGAAAATGGGCTTTCTGTGTTGGAATTGATAGGGTAGTTCGTCGTACAATTCCAGATCGATGTTTGTTGAAGATTTATTTTCAATTGTGTATGTGATGTGATCGCCATCACTCAGTGAAAGTTTGGGAGCAACCTTTCTGTTTACAATAAGATCATCTTTGAGCTTTGACAATTTCCACCATTCTAAAACGACAGCAATGACAAAGGCGACCAAGGTCAGGTTTGCAACCATCCAGATGGATTCAAAATTGTATGCAAGCACATAAAGACCTCCACAGAAAGCGGAGCTTATAAAAAAGTTTGTATTTAGAAAAGTCTGTTTAAACATCAACGAGGTACTTCCTTTCCTTTTACAATTTCTCCAATCACATCGTAGCTGTCAAGACCTTCCATTTCTGCATCTGGAGTAAGTATAACTCTGTGATTTAAAATAAAAGGTGCTACATATTGCACATCTTCAGGAATGACAAAATCTCTACCTCCGATAACGGCCGCTACTTTTGAGGATTTCAGTAAGGCCAATGAGGCTCTTGGTGATGCACCTAAGTAAATTTTACTGTGTTCCCGTGTTTCTTGGACAAGCTCAACTATGTAATTTATAATATCATCTTTGATGAATACCTCGGAAATCGTCTTTTGCATTTCATCGATTCGATCTGGACTAAGTATTTTTTGCACTTCGCTCAAATCTGCAGGTCCAATATTGTTTTTGTATCGTTCGAGGATTCCCACTTCCTCTTTTTTGTTTGGATATCCCAAATTGATCTTCATCAGAAATCTATCCAATTGTGCTTCAGGAAGACGATAGGTACCTTCTTGTTCGATTGGATTCTGCGTGGCAATGACTAGGAATGGAGAAGACATTTCATACAGGTCTCCGTCAAAAGAAATCTGATGTTCTTCCATAACTTCAAATAGGGCAGATTGCGTCTTTGCTGGAGCTCTGTTGATCTCATCAATCAAGATGATATTTGAAAATATGGGACCCTTCTTAAAATAAAATTCACCTTCTTTCATATTAAAAACCGATGTTCCAATGATGTCGGTTGGCATGAGGTCAGGCGTAAATTGAATACGTGAAAAATCAGAATTGATGGTCTGTGCCACTGTTTTTGCAGCCAAGGTTTTCGCAATTCCCGGAACACCTTCCAAGAGAATATGGCCATCAGAAAGAATGCAAATAAGAATTAGTTCAAGCATTTGTTTCTGTCCAATAATCATCTTCGAACATTCTGCCATCACATTGTCAATATCTTTTATGATACCATTTATTTCTAAATTGTTTCCGGGAATCGTTGACCCTGGTTCAGGCGGTCCTGGCATACTTTGGTTCTTTTCCAACTTGTCATGCAGAAGCCGTGATTGTCCTTCCGTTGGTTTAGGTATATTAGGATTTTCTTCCATCCTCGATTATTTACAGTTATTATAAAATTGTTTTATATCGTTATACAGTCTGAATAATTGTTCATCTGAAAATTCATACTTGCTTGCATTGGTAAACTGCAGTAAAATTTTATCAATCAACTTTTTATCCACTCGTGACTTCTTGGATAAAACATCTGCAAAATTGTCTGCTTTGGGATCCAAGAAATATCGTGATTGCATTTTCTTTAAAAAGACCTTTTCCATATGTGGAATCAATTTGGTGTTTTGATTTTGCATCTGGAAAAGTTCACTCATGGTGTTAACATATTCTAGACTTGTATTTTTATTTGTCACCAATGTAGGTATGATCCGTTGTTTCCTTTTTGATGAGAACAACACATACAGCAAAGACGTTATAAGCAAAAGGTAATATGCATTTCTCAAGGCAGGTTGACTTAAAACATATTTAAGTGGAGATTTTTCATTTGTTCCTGCATAGATATTTGAACGTTCAGTTTCATGGAGGATAACATTCTCTGAATCAAAAAGAGATAGTGTTTTGTTGAAGTTATATTCGTAAAATGGCTGAAGTGAATTGATGTTGGCAAACAATTCTGGAAGGGTATGGACAACATATTTTCCCTCGGAAATCATGTAGGATCTTACAATGGGGAAACTGTCTCTCATCAACATTTCATCTTTCATAGAACTTATGTCAACAGAATATGATTCATCAAGTCCTCGCCAGGATATTTTAGTGGCCTTCTTAAGTCCTCCCCAAAAATATTTCGCAGTAAATGGCTCCGAATCATTCCACCTAAATTCCATGATAGAATCAAATCTTGAAATAAAATCAATCACTGGCAGACTATCGGAATTATAAGAATGAAAGCGTGATAAAAATAGAGCTTCATTTCCTTTTTCAAGAAATTCATACAATTGAACTGACATATCATCATCAATATAAAGCCTTGTACTTGGAAATATGAGGAGTGTCTGATCATCTATTGAATCTAGATAATCAAAGTTGTCTGACTTTTTAAGTTCGACAGAATTTGCTCCATATCTATCCTTGATCATTTCAGAAAAAAGCCAGTAGCCACTCGAGTGTTTTTCTTCAAATTGGAATTTATTTTTCCAATCGATGTCTGGGCGATCTGCAATTCTGAAAAAAATGAATACTATGCAAATCGCAAGCAACAGAAGAGCCATCAATATTTTGAAAGATCTTCGATTCATGCGATACTCAATTTGTATTCAATCATATTTCTATCAATAGATTGAATTCAAGTCAATTTCTTGATCGCCATACCACACTCTTTCGAAAATGTTTGCATTGGTTCTGAATCCAGTTTTTGTATTTCGGTCTTCGATCTCTCGATAATAATCTCGATTGGTCTTTTCTTTTTCCCAATAGATATGTTCTCTTGCAGATAGTATTTGCAGTATAGAGATAAACTGTAGTCTGATAGCCAATGGGTAATTGCCATCTGCTTTGGCTTGTTTATAGAGAGCTTCTGCATCAATCTCTTCAATGTTTTCAACTTCATCAATGAAATCGAGATCTTTTTCAATCTTCTTGTCGATCTTGATATTTGAGAATATCAGATAAACGATGATGCTCAACAATAAGATCACGATTATATAGGCAAAGCCTTGGGTCAAAATCCTCATTAAAATACCAAAGGGACCGAGGCTGGTTTTTGGTTTGACTTCTTCGGGTTTTGGATACCAACGGTCACGCAATACGAGACCTTTTTTAGTTTTGTCGTACTCAAGCTCCGCTTGTTTCTCTATAAATGTTTCGGAATTGACGAATCTTTGGCCAAGGCTATCAATTTGTGAAAGACCATTGACTGATAAAAAAAGCGACAATATGAAAATCAAAACTTTCAAGTCAATTCTGAAATTTTATTGTCTGATCCAAATTTTTCAAACCTGTCATATAGATCATTAAATTCAATTTTATTTCTCAATGACCAAGAGAAGTACACATACATATAATAGAACAGAATTAACGGGAAGGTGTATGCGATAAACCTCAAAATGTGTTCTATAAATACTGCATCGGCTATAAAGTTGCCAAAAATGTCGTGCCAGCCTGCAAATTCAGTAAAAATACTTACCAAAGGAGAATTGATCAGTCCTTGAATACATACAATCGATAAAAAGAACAGGAATGTTACAGGCAAGAATGAAATGAAATTTCTCCAAGAGTCACTATATGATCTTCCCAAAATTTGACCAAAATTTGAGCCCTCTTCAGGTATTTGATCGAATACAATGAAATAAAATTGGACCGGAATCAATAGCGCTAAAATCCAAATCCATTGATTTTCCCAATAAAAGTAAATGATGGTAAAGGCCAAACTCGTTAGTGCAACTTGCAGAAAATGTTGTTTGATAAATTTCAGCTTTTCTTCCAACTTTAATTCTATACCATTTTCCTTCATCATCATCAATATGAATAGATAACTGATGCACATCCAAATACAAACGCCGTAAATCCAAGATATGTCTTTGTATTTAGTTAAATCCATATCATAGCTTATTCCTGTTTCAGCTAATACATGAAACTTTAAGATGAAAAATAAGACCGATGCTATGAACAGTGTTGCTGGCAATAAGTAGTGATAGATCAAAGAACCCAAATGCATTCGCAGTAATGCGAAAGAAGTTGAAAGACTTTCGAAAAAACTTGCACTTTTATTTTTTTCAATGGTGAGATTTTCAACTATAATAGGTTCTTCTTCTTGATCTTCAAGTGAATCTGTGACGCCTTGACTTCGACCATAAGCGATGGGATACACAACAAAAACAAGCAAGATGAAAAACAAAGAACCGCCGATGATCAAGATTTTTAAGATCATTGGCATGTCTGTCAATCTTGTCACAAAAGATTCCAAAAAACCTGCGATAATGAAGAGTGGAATGATACCTAGGATAATCTTTAAAGCCCGTTTTGCTGCCATCAACGTGGAAGATTGACGGTCATAAGATTTTGGGAAGAGTATTCCATTTCCAAGGATGATTCCTGCAGCTCCTGCAATTATAATGGCAGAAATCTCAATCGTTCCATGTATCCATATGGTCAAGAAAGAAGTTAGGAAAAGTCCTTTTTTGTAAAAGAAGTATTGAAAGGCTCCTACCATAATTCCGTTGTATAACAAAACGAAGACGGTGCCCATACTCCCTAGAATACCAAGCACAAAACACAGGAAAGATACACGGACATTGTTGATGGTAATCTTCAAAAACATGTCTCCCTGATCCATGTCTTTGTAGACAGCCATTGGATCGCCATCATTGATGTTATCTTCTGTCATTTGTATATAGTCATCTCCCAAAATTATGTTGGGAAAGTCTTCAACATTGGCTGAAGAAATAACACCAATCACGACCGCAAGAACAAACACAAGAAAAGAAGTTATAAACGCTTTTCTGGATCGGTAAACTTCACGGGGGAGTTCTTCTCTGTAATATGTGATTATGTCAGAAAATTTAAACCTGTTCCTCTTGGTCTCAATTGACTTTAGGACATTCTGGGTTAGATTGTTGAGATAGACTCTGACAGATCTGTTGGGATAAAAGGTGCGGGCAAATGCGAGATCGCCGGAGACTTTTTCAAAAAGAAAGATGAGTTTATCGGCATCTGCTCTATCAGGGTATTCTAAAATCCTTTCCAGTTCCTCCCAATCGGCTTGGTTATTTTCTATAAATACTGATTCCTTCAAAATGCGCTCAGATTGAAAAGCAAGATAACATATTGATCTTTTAATCCTCTATACCAAAACAGTTATTTATCTTTGGTAGTGCAATATGTTAGATATAACCACATCCCACAACATTGTAGTATCCTTGGAATTGGCCAGTACTGGACAAAGAATTCTCGCTACTATTCTGGATTTGATCTTCCTTTTGATGTACTCATCAATGGTTTCTTTATTCGCTTCTTTCGATGAGTTATTGGCTTTCGTTTTGATTTTTCCAATGATATTTGCCTATCATCTAATATCTGAAGCCTTCATGAATGGGCAATCATTAGGAAAGAAAGCGATCGGCATTCGTGTTATATCATTAAATGGAGAGATTCCCAGCATCAGAGACCTCACCATGAGGTGGATGTTTCGATTGGTTGACATCACTTTTTCGCTAGGAATGTTGGCCATGATGTTCATCAGTTCTGGAAAAAATAAACAAAGGATAGGAGACATTCTTGCAAAAACAACAGTTGTAAAAGTCAAAAATGAAGACTTTAAAACACTCAACTCCATTCGTGAAATCAGAACTACAGAGGAAGTTGATATTCAATATCCTGCTATGGCTCAATATGCTGATAGTGACATGTTGATTGTCAAAGATTTGTTGACCCGCCTGAGCTATCCACTTTCTGATCGTCAACGGTCATTGCTTGACGAAGTTTCATTGAGGATTTCCAAAGATTTGAAATTGAAAAAGGTACCTGCCAACAAGCCGGAGTTTTTGAAGCAAGTGTTGAGAGAGTATATTATTTTGACACGATAATGTGTTCTTATCTTTGGCTAAAACCTCATCGCCAAACTCACTCCATTCCCAACAGGAGTTAAACGCAAACTGATATCTTCATCCACATCAAATTCTATCAAATGGCGATCAACAAATGCATCAGCAATACTGAGTACATGAATAATACCAATCGCCAATGAGGCATAATCTCGGGTTTGTTTAAAACGATCACGGTATCCGCGTATGCTCTGCGCATTGGTCAATCCACGATAACTATCCAATTCGCCTCTCAGTACACCTTTATAGCCATTGTCAAAGTCTAGATACGATTGATGATTGTCGATAATAACAAGAATGGCTATCGTATGCGCTCCCCAAACGATTGGCGCTTTCCAATATTTCTTATTATAGATCTGACCTCCACCGGGTATCAATGCGGAATAAAGGGCCGCTTTACCAGGATTGCCTTCAAACATTGAAAAAAAACCTTCTTTGTCTTTCCCTGAAATAGCAGGATACTGTTCTTCATCAATGAGTGTGGAGTCTTGGGTTAATTCAATTTCACGTACTTCCTGTGCGTGCAAACTTTGAACGGAAAACAACAAGAAAAGGCCAAATAATATGGTTTGTAAACACTGCACTTTATTAGAACGATTTAGGCTAGCTCATAGTTGTGCTCATCCAGCATTCTTCTAAAATAGTAATAGGTCTCCATTTGAGAACGAATGGACAATTCACTGTTGGTTTTGCGGTAATTGTTGTTCTTCTTGTTGTGAATAATCCTTGCCTTTACATTATCGTATATCTGAATATTGATCACATCTTTGATAATCTTCCTAAGGTCTTCTTGTAGCACAGGTACTACTGTTTCTATTCGATGGTGCAGGTTTCTGACCATCCAATCTGCTGAAGAAATAAAGATCTTTTCATCCCCATCATTGTGAAAAATGAATATTCGAGCGTGCTCTAAAAATCGATCGATGATACTTAAGCATTCGATGTTTTCGCTAAAACCTTTGATTCCCGGAATCAAGCAACAAATACCTCTCACGATCAATTGAATTTTTACTCCAGCATTGTTTGCGTCATACAGTAGGTTGATCATTTCTTGGTCTTGCAGGCTGTTCATTTTTAGGATGATTGAAGCATGTTTTCCTGCTTTTGCATTCTTGATTTCCTGCTTGACATATTCAATTAACTTCTCTTTCAACTTAAATCGACCCACTGCCAGGTGTTCAAAATCTTTGGAAGGTTCATGTTGCGTTTCGAGATATGAGAAGATCCGCATGCCTTCATTGACAATCTCTTCCCTTGCGGTGAATATGCCAATGTCTGAATACAGTTTCGCCGTGCCTTCGTGAAAATTACCTGTGCTGTAATATCCATACAATGCTCCTAGTCCATCTTCCACTCGACGAACAACAGCCATTTTGGAATGTACTTTTAGACCTGGAATACTATAGTAAACCTGAACACCTGCTTGTTCTAATTTTTCACCCCATTCAAGATTGGCCTCTTCGTCAAATCTGGCTTTGACTTCGATAAAGCTGGTGACTTGCTTTCCATTCTGAGCCGCTCGCATCAATGCATTCATGATACGTGATTTTTTCGCCACACGATACTGAATGATCTTGATGTGGGTGACCTTTGGGTCTTCGGCAGCCTGTTCGAAAAATTGAATAACTGGTTCGTAACTGTGGTATGGTACGTGGACCAAATGATCCTTTTCCTTAATTTTTTTGAAAATTTCTCCATCCATCAACTCCGGAATATCTAACGGTTTGATCGGTCCGTCGTGCAAGCCTTCTATTCCAAAATCAGGAAATTTAAAGAAATCGAAGTTGTTGTGATACCTCCCTTCTGGCAATAAATCGTAGGGCCCCAAATCAAAAACACTCAACAAGTATTTCAATAGATCTTTGGACATTTCTCTATCAAAAACCAATCTAGAAGCCGGTCCAACATTTCTTTTATCAAGGCTTTTCTTAATCTTTTGAATCAGGTCACCTGTAAATTCATCTTCAATGTACAATTCGGCATCTCTGGTTAATTTAATGCTGTAACTGTCAATGATCTTGTAGCCTGGAAATATATACTTTTGACAATGACGAATCACATCATCGAGTATGATGACAAAATTTTTGTTCTTCTCAAGAGTAGGCAACTTCAAAAACCGATTCTTAAAGTCTGATGGAATTTTTACCACAGCCATGTCAGGCTTAAACTTGGACTTTTCTTTGTTCTCAATTTCTACCACGAGATAAAGAGAGCCATTGTTAAGAAAGGGCTTAATTTTGTCTTCTATGAGTACAACTGGCTGTACGTATGGCAAAAGATTTTCTCTAAAATAATTCTCAATAAATTCGATCTGAGAAGCAGAGAGATCTTTATATCGGCTCAGGTGAATACCATAATTTTCGAGTTCGGGAACAATTTGTTCTTCGAATATTTTAGAGAATTCTTCTTGCTGAGCATTGACCGTTGATAATACTTGCTCAAGAATTTCCTGAGGCTCAAAATCAAAGCGCTTCCTCATTTTTTTACCGGCCTTGATCAGGTTTTTGAGGTTTGCAACACGTACTCTGAAATATTCATCCAAATTGGAAGAATAGATGGCAAGAAATTTCAACCGTTCAAATAGAGGTACCAATGGGTCTTTGGCTTCTTGAAGGACCCGATAGTTGAAAGAAAGCCAACTGAGATCTCTATGAATGTATGGCGGTTTTTGCATTGGAATTCAATATTTACCTTTCATGAGAAATGTCTGACAAAGATTAAATATTTCCAAGAGTTAGTTGATATTTGCGCCAAATATTAATTATGAGATCAAACATTGCTGCCGGAAACTGGAAAATGAACACGGATGTAGAATTTGGATTGTCTTTTATCAAGGATTTGCATGATAAAGGAAACCATGATAATTGTGAGGTAATTATTGCTGCACCATATATTTCTCTAAAGTCAATGGTTGAGTTAAAATCCAATCTAGGATCAAGCATCAAGATAGCGGCACAAAATTGCCATTTAGAACCGAAAGGAGCGTTTACGGGAGAAATCTCTGAAGCGATGTTAAAGTCCATTGGCATTGATTATGTGATCATCGGCCATTCTGAAAGAAGACAATATTTCCATGAAACAGAAGATCAATTGCTAGCAAAGATCAAAATTGCATTGGAAAACGATCTCAAAGTTATTTATTGTTGTGGAGAACCATTGGAAGTCCGAGAAGCGGGAACTCACCTGGAATACGTTGCCGACCAACTGAATGGTAGTGTATGTCAGCTATCGCAAGAACAACTTTCTTCGATCGTCATAGCTTATGAACCCATTTGGGCCATTGGAACAGGAAAAACAGCGACGAGTGTTCAAGCTCAGGGGATGCATCATTCTATACGCAATCTTTTGGCAAAAACATTCAATGAAGACACAGCTTCTTCAATGTCAATCTTGTACGGAGGTAGCGTTAAACCAGCGAACGCCAAAGAAATATTCAGTCAAAATGATGTAGATGGAGGATTGGTAGGTGGTGCATCTCTGTCAGTAGATTCTTTCTACGAGATTAGCCAATCATTTCCAGGCTAGGCATTTTCTGTTTTGTAGTTGGACCGGAGTTGAAAATTTCTTCTACCTTTTTAAATCGGTAATCGAAGATTTCTTCAAGCTTTTGTCTCACAAAAATCTTATCTGCAATTCCACCCAACTGCCAAGTAGCAATACTGTAATGAACAATATCAGTCATTTCTGTGCGATTGTTTCCGAGGTCTTTAAAATGGTGCTGATGGTGCCAGAGCTTGTATGGGCCAACAATTTGGTTGTCAACAAACCTATGTGGCTTTTCTACGTGGGTTATTTCAGTCATCCACTTCATCGGTATGCCTAGAAGAGGTTTGACAATGTAGGTTATGATTTGCCCAGGATACATTTCATCTGGAAGTTCCGAGGTTATTTTGAAATCCATCTCATCAGGCGTTATCTGAGCAAGATTCTTGGGGCTTGAGAAGAATTCCCAGGCCTCTTCAATATTTACAGGTATCGTTTGTTTCCTTATGAGTTTGTTGTAATGCATACTGTTCGAACATTGACATTACGCAATTGTTCAAAACAAAATGGTCAAATTCTACTTTTGCAATTTAGAATGCGAATGTATGAGAGCGAAAGTGATTGATGACAAATCACAACATTAATCACACCATGTTAAATAAAAAAATCCTCCCTTTTGAGGAGGATTTTCTATTACTTTATTGATTGTTGGTGTTAGAGGAAAATAAACTTACCTCTTTGTCCACAACTTGCTTTTCCATAATAGCCTATACCCCAATTAAATTCAAAAACGAGACCGGCAAAAAGCGGCACTGATTTTTGGTATCCATTGTCATAGATGTTTGGTGTGTCGACTGGTAAACCTTCTGATTCTCCAAAAGATTGCATGACCAAATCAGAGAAACCATATTCGAATCTCAGACCGAATATTCCACTGAATCTGCCATCACTTCCTATCAAGTAGGTTCCAAATCCAAGAACGCCTGAAAATCCATTGCTTTCATATTTGTCTGTGACAATATTGGATTCTGCAGTGTTTGTTTTGTTGTTTTCAACCTCTCTGAGCATGGTCATTTTCGGTCCTATTTCGAAATAACCTCTGTATCTAGAGAGTCTGTAAAGCATGTAGATATCAGTGTATTGCCAATCAACGTTTAGGTTAGAACTTCCGCCATCTGCTTCAAAGCTTGATGAAGCGTTACCAAACAAAGCATCAATGGTAATGCCATGTACTTCGAAATTGATACCTAGCTTCCCACCAAAACCCAAACCTGTGGCTATATCGTAATTCCAACTTCCACTATCAGAAATAGCTTGGTTTACAAGTCCGGTTCCACCAAATTGAGCTTTGACTCCACAATCAAACCATAATTGCTGGGCAGATAAGCCCATTGTAAAAAGTAATGAAAAAAGAGTAACTGCGTACTTCATAAAAGTTTGTTTTAGTAATACAATATATTACAAATTTCTAAAATATTTAAATGATTTGAGTTTTACTGACCAGATTCACATGCGCCTTTAAATTTCTCAAATCCGCCCAGAATATTGTAGGAGTTTGGAATACCCATTTCCCTCATCATTTTGACAGTTTTTCCGCTTCTTCCTCCTGACCTGCAATAGACATAATAGGTCTTTTCTTTGTCTAATTTCTCAACATTTGATTTGAAGTCTGCAGCTCGAAAATCAATCTCCATGGCTCCGTCCATTTTACCCTCTGCAATTTCTTCCGGTGTCCTCACATCGAGCAAGGTAATCTGTTCATTTGATTTCAGATTTTCGCAGGCAAGCTTGGCGATCATGTCTTCCTTGGAAGTATTATCGGCCATATTAGGTTTTTCTTTTGTCTCAGATTTATTGACTGGCTGATTGAGTTTAGGAGGTTCTTGTTTTCCTGCACAAGCAAATAAAAGTGACATTAAAAGGTAAAAGCTTAGTTTTTTCATTTTATTAAAAGTTAATTGTTTAGTACATCTGACATGCTGAATATTCCAGTCTTTCCATTCATCCATTGAGCTGCCTTTAATGCACCCAATGCGAAGGCTTCCCGTCCTTTGGCTTTATGTGAAATGACAATCTTGTCCAATTCATTTTCAAAGCGTACATCATGAATACCCTTTACGTCTTCTTTTCGATGCGCATCAATGCGAATGTTTTCAATTTTATTTTCATTGAGAATCCATTGACTGTAGCTTGGATGTAGGTCAATGATTTGGTTGGCCAAGGTGATGGCAGTGCCACTAGGCGCATCTTTCTTCTGGATGTGATGAATTTCTTCAATACTCACTTGATATCCAAGATGACCTAGTTTTTCGGCCAGAAATTTATTGACCTCAAAAAAGACATTCATACCAATACTGAAATTGCTCGCATATAAAAATCCAGTTTCATTTGCATTAAATGCAGCAACCACTTCATCCCAATGTTCTAACCAACCAGTTGATCCACAAACAGTCGTAATCTTATTTTTAGCACAAAGCAGCAGATTGTTTCTTGCATTTTCAGGACCGGAAAGCTCAATGGCTACATCGGTTTTTTTAAAGGCTTGGGTGCTGACAATTTCCTTGTTTTTTGAATTGATTTTGTGCAAAACATCCATTTCTGGAAATCTTGTGGACAACTCGTCTATTTTTTGACCCAATTTACCGTAGCCAATAATGCTTAAATTCATATTATTGTGTCACTTTCATTTAAATCGAAATCCCATTATTTCTGATTATCAGAAAATTAAATCTAAAAACCGAGCATATCCACAGAAATTCAGTTGATTTTGGGAACAAAAGCAATGTATCTAGGTTTTCTTTTATTCAATTCTCAAAATTGCGCTAATTTACAATAGATATCAGTTCAAATGTCAGAGACGGAATCAAATAATCAACAAGAATTAGGCTGGTTTAAACGCTTCAAAAATGGTATCCAAACAGCTACCAAGTTTAAAAAGGATACCCCAGATGGACTTTGGCACAAATGCAAAGGTTGCGGTGAGACCATCACCATCAAAGAGATGAAAGAAAATTTCTATCTCTGTCCTAAATGCGATCATCACACTCGAATTGGGTCTTTCGACTATTTCGAAATTCTCTTCGATGGAAAATATAGTTTGCTTTTCGAAGATATCATATCTAAAGATTTTCTGGACTTCGTAGATCTCAAACCTTACAATGAACGTCTCGAAAAAGCAAGAAAAAACACAGAGCTAAGCGATGCCATCACGGTCGCTCGTGGCAAGATTCAAAAGAAAGAAATCGTCATTTCAGCCATGGATTTCAGTTTTATTGGCGGATCAATGGGGTCGGTCGTAGGTGAAAAAATTACCAGATCAATCGATCTTTGCATTCAAGAAAGACTGCCATTGATGATCATCTCTAAATCTGGTGGTGCGAGAATGATGGAAAGCGCATTTTCTTTGATGCAAATGGCAAAGACCTCAGCAAAACTCGCTGAATTATCTAGACATAAAATTCCTTATTTTAGTTTTCTTACTGATCCGACAACCGGTGGAGTCACTGCCTCTTTTGCCATGCTCGGCGACATCAACTTTTCAGAGCCAGGAGCATTGATTGGTTTCGCTGGACCAAGGGTCATCAAAGAAACCATTAAGCGGGATTTGCCGGAAGGCTTCCAAAGTTCTGAGTTTCTCCTTGATCATGGCTTCTTGGACTTTATTGTTCATCGCAAAGAACTGAAAGAACGTTTGGGAGATTTACTTTCAATCTTCTCCGTTCCTGAAGAAGGTGGCGTTTTAAGCGAATAAGTTTAGTTTGTAATTGGAGCATTGAAGAATCACTATGGGCTGATTACCAAAAACTTCTTATCTAAAGGATCACATGCTTGGATCAATTGGTCAATGATCTCCCATCCGAATTCTGAAATAAACGGGAAAATGTTTTGCTTCCTTTCTTGCAAACTATTCTCAGGAAAAATCATCTTTCTGAATTTATGTATTCGGTTTAAGCCAATCTCCGATTTTTTCTTGGCGGCCTTTTTCATTTTGTTTTCAAGGTTGAGGAATTGCTTTTCGATTTTAGCACCTTCCGCATTCACTGCACTCTCTAAAGTCGGGTCCAATGATTTTGCTTTTAGACCAATGGTTTCGATCAATGATTTTAATTCGGATATTTGGTTGGCAAGTGAGATGTCATCTTCATTGTTGACAAGTTTTAGAAAAGCATCATCCATTCGGTGATCATCTTGGAAGAAGAAGTCAATGCTTTGTTCTGTTTTAGCCATGGTCTTTTGATCGCTTTTTTTGAGCATCAAAACCGAATTCCTTCTTATCAACATTGGAAAGGGAATATCAAAGGTCTCAAATTGAGATTTTCGCTCCAACCAATAAGCTATTTCTCCACCACCACCTATATAGGCCAGATTGGGCATGATAAATTCCTGAAATAATGGTCTCAGCACAACATTGGGAGAAAAACGATCAGGGTGATCTTGTAAATGATTTTTAATCTCTCGCTCACTCCAAGAAATATCAGAGTCAAGCACTTTATAAGTTTCACCTTCTTTGACAATACGAGACCGCCTCTCCTCATGTCTATAAAACAAGTTGATTTCTCTTGGATGTGCCTGGGCTTTCCAGCCAAACGATTCTAACTTTTGCTGGGTTGCAAGCACTTCTTTTTCACTTTGATTTTGAAACAATTCTTTTTCCATAACTGGAATGAATGCGCGTTTCAAATCTTCATCATCCATTGAAAGGACAAGGAGTGGGGTATGGCTGAAAATTTTGTCAATGAGTTTTCTTGAAAATAGGCCGTAGTCAATATTTTCTGAGATCCATGGCTTTACATTGTTGTCCAACCATTGACCGATCTCAGAGTCTCTTCTAAATATTTCGATAAATTCTTCGAAGCAATCAGCCAAACTTTTGATCGGCAATTTCCCAACTGATCCACCTTTCCATTCGTGGGTTACCCACATCACGGTTTTGCCGTATACGTTAACATGATTGATCTCATCAAAATCATGATCTTCTCCACCTGTGACAAATACTGGCACAAAGTGATTTTCAGGATATCTTTCTTTGAGTCGCTCCGTTAGGTTAATGGCAGAGGCAATTTTATAAATTGTATACAAAGGGCCAGTAAACAAGCTAGGCTGATGAGCTGTGATGACAGTATAAGTCTTTTCGTCTAGCAATGATTTTATATTTGCAGCCTTTTTATCTGTAAGATTGAGTGATTGATATTGCTGATTGAGCTTATCCACCAAGAGTGATCTGTCCACTTGTTTCTTGCTTTTGGCTTCAATGGCTGCTGCAAAGGAATCAATGTGGGGAAGGTGTTGGTAGAATTGAGATAATTTTTCTGTCTCATTCAAATTCATGAGATCCTTCTTCGAAAGATGTGGAATTTTAGAGTAAGGGAATTTTTGAATCTGCATGTTATTTTCTGCTGAGTAAAAATTTTCGCAAATTTAGCGTTAATTATGAATGGATTAGCATGGCCGGTTTTCTTCTAAAAAGAATTTTTTCAGGCATATTATCTTTGATTCTGATCGTCGTTTTGGTGAGCGGCATAATATTTCTCTCTCCGGTCGATCCGGCAACACTGAGCTTCGGTCAACAGATGAATGACGAAATGCTTGAACAAAAACGACAGGAATTGGCTCTTGACAAACCCATTTATCTTCAAATCATGTACTATCTCAATGACCTTTCCCCATTTTCAATGTACAGCCAATCCTTTCAATACGAAAACCATTTTAAACCATTCGTCAGGATTAACGCACAAGACAATGCATTGTTCCTCAAAGGACCGTATCTCAGAGAATCCTTTCAAACTGGAGAAAAAGTATCAAAAATGATTAAAAGAGCCTTGCCAAATACGCTGATATTGGCTTTGGCTGCGATCACCATTGCCAGTATACTTGGTCTCATCTTAGGTATGATCGGAGCATTGAATAAAGATAGTTGGTTGGATGGATTTATTGTTGGATTTTCGACCATTGGATATTCCGTTCCTAGTTATGTTTCTGCCATTTTGTTCAGCTTGATATTTGGATTTGCATTGAGAGATTGGACTCATCTCAATATGCAAGGTAGTTTAATCACACTCAATGATATTGGCGATGAAATTGTGGTATGGAAAAACTTATTGCTCCCTGCACTGGCCTTGGGTTTAAGACCTGTTGCTGTCATTACCCAAATAACAAGAAATGCCATGTTGGACACAATGTCTCAACCTTATATTCTCACTGCCAGAGCAAAAGGAATGAAGTTAATGGGAACCATCAGAAAACATATTTTTAGGAATATGATGAATCCTGTTATCACAACCATTAGCGGATGGTTTGCCTCTCTTCTTGCTGGGGCCTTTTTTGTAGAGAGTATTTTTAATTATAATGGAATGGGTCTACTTACTGTCAATGCTCTGATCAATTATGATATTCCTCTTTTGTTGGGATGCATAGTGGTTATAGCCACTATTTTCATTCTATTGAATATCCTTGTCGATTTGAGTTATGGCTGGTTGGACCCGAAAGTGAGGATTTCAGCTTGAGCGGGAGAAGTTATTGCCAAATGAAAATGGGGTAAAAAAGAAATTAAATAGCCAACTACATGAGAATGAAAAATGC
>JAHDDD010000371.1 GCA_020629535.1 Saprospiraceae bacterium | reverse complement strand
GCATTTTGGCCTTGATTTTCATCAATGATGCCGCCACCAATATAAATTCGCTTGCGACATCGATATCCAACTCTTCAAGTTGTCGAATATAGTCTAAGAAATCTTCTGTTATTTTAGAAATAGGAATATCATGAATATCCAGCTCATCTCTTTATATAAAGAAGAGCAAAAGGTCGAAAGGTCCTTCAAATTGCCGAATTTTAATTTTATAATTTTCCACCGCCCAAAGATATTTTATTCGATTCGAAAACCTCATTTTGTCAGCAATAATTTAAATGGGTTAATACTTTGTTAAATAGCCCCAACGAAGAAAAGGGATATACTAATAATATGTTTACTTTCGTATAAATGTCTTAACTATCCACTTTTGAGAATAGTAATTCTTGCCATAACCACTTTATTCATTTCATCAGGATTGTTCTCGCAATCAGAGAAGAAGGCCATCCAATTTTCTGGGGTGGTTGTAACAGAAAATGAAGCCGGTGATATTGCTCCATTACCTTATACCAATGTCTCCATTTTTGGCACAAGCCGAGGTACAGTAACTGAAATAGATGGTTTCTTTAGTCTAGTAGCAGAAGTTGGCGATACAGTCGTATTTAGCCGAATCGGGTACAAAGATGTTGAGAAGTTTATTCCTGATACATTGAGCAACCAATTTTACAGTTGGTATCAGGTGATGAGCAAGGATAGTGTGCTACTTCCTGAGGCAGTGATCTATCCCTGGCCTAGTAAGGAACATTATAAGATTGAATTCCTTGCCTTGAACGTTGATAACGAAATGCGCCAACATGCTGAAGCAAACCTAGCTCAAAAAGTCTTAGATGAAGTCACATTTGGTGTGCCAGCTGATGGTGCTGAAGCATTTGATTATGCCATGCAAGATATTTACACCGGTTACAAATACTCGGGCCAGTTCAAACCAATGAATTTGTTAAACCCTGTGGCATGGGCTGAATTTATCAAAGCTTGGAAGCGTGGAGATTTCAAAAGAGATAAAGATAAATCCAAGAAAAAGAAGAAAGAAGAAGACAAAGTGATCAAGCCCTAGTTTATATGAGTTACCTGCAATATGGGGCAACCATTCTAAGTATTATTTACATCCTTTTAGCGGTCAGGAATAAACCCATATGTTTCTTATTTGGAGGCTTAAGTACAGCAATCTGGGCCTTTGAAGACTTCATCAATTTGAATCTAATCTATGACGGATTCCTGCAGATCTTTTATACCGGTATGGCTGTATATGGTTGGGCCAACTGGCGTTCATCTAATAAGAACATCAGTAAAATAAAGAAATTAACTTTTAGTCAGAATGTATGGATTGTGGGTCTGGGTATTCCTCTTAGTTTTTTGGTGGCATGGGTTTGTTCTTTCTTTTTCAATACAACATTGCCATACTTGGACGCTACCACCACGGCTTTTTCCATAATAGCAACTTTTTTGCTGACGAAGCGCTATGTAGATAATTGGATTTATTGGATGATTATCAATCCGGTCTATGTATACATTTACTGGAAAACTGGGGCCTGGCTTTTTGTAGGAATCATGATCCTTTTTACCATTATGGCCATAAATGGGTATTTAGAATGGAAAAAGTTGATGACTAGAAAACCATCAACAGTCGCATTTCTTGAATAGTCTCTCACAGAAATAAGTCATCATCTGCTCAATCTGTTGTTTCTGATCTTTTCCACATTTGATCTCTGTCAATGTAGGCAGATTACTACTACAGAAATGATTATTGATAGACATCTCAATAACTGCAGTAGCCATTGTCATCGGATAATTAAAATTTGGGTCAATCTCTTTAAAGATTCCCGCCAAGGTGGAGCAAAGTCTTTTAAAACTCTCAAAGTAACCCGATTCGTTTTGAATCGTTACTCTTTTGGTTCTGATGATTTTATAAAATTGCTCAATAACTATGTCTTGCAGTTTTTGCATTTCAAGAAAGCAGTTGTTGTTGCTTTCTGAAGGTGCATACACCAAAGTTTTTATCGCAACCTTTAGTTTCTTTTTAGGGTCTTCGATCTCTTTGGTTTTCAATTTGATGAGGTAGTGTAGAAATTCCCAATACCAAGCTGAAAGATAAACCAACAACCGCTGTTTGTTGGGAAAGTAGCGATAAATAGAAGCCTCGGTAGACCCGATTTCCTTTCCTAATTTCTTGAACGTAAATTGCTCAAAACCTATATCGTGCATCATGTGCACAGTATTGGAAATGATCTTTTTTCCAAGATCAAACTCCATCGGATTCTTGAGGTAAACTTGATCGTTAACACGGGGGTTTACGTAGACTTCCATTGTTCGTTAAGTGGTTCGTTATTTTGAGAATTTCTTTAAATCAATTAAGCAGTAGCCTTGATAGTTCTGTAATCCTGCAAGAATAGGATTCTTTTCTGCAATCTTTTTCTTGCTTTGTGAATAAAAGATTTTACACTACCAAGGGGAATTTCCAACTCATCAGAAATTTCTTTGTAAGCGTACCCTTCCACCATCATTTTGAATGGTGTCTTGAGGTTCACTGGAAGTTTTTCTATTTCATGTTCAATCATTTCAATAAGAATATTTGAATCGCCGTCATTCTCGATAAACATGTTCTTACTGGAGTAAGGGACATAACTCGATAATTCCTCACGGTTTACAAATTTGCTCTTCTTACGAATATCATTGATAAAATTATTACGCATTATAGTAAACAACCATGCCTTCAAATTCGTGCCCTGCTTGAACTGATGAATCTTATCAAAAGCCTTCAGCATGGTTTGTTGAACCAAATCCTGACCATTCACCTCATCTTTGGTCAAGGAATACGCATAGTTTTCCAATTGAGGTTTAAGTTTGATAATTTTGGTATTTAAAGCTTCTTGTGTCATCGTCTGAATGTTTATACTACGAATATAAGATAGTATTACTATCATAGTCAATAGTTGCACCCAAATTTTGTGTTATGGATATGTTAATACTTGCTAGTTTGACTATTATCTTGGAACCAAAACAAAAAAGCGCCTTTTCTTTCACAGAAAAGACGCTTCAAAAAGTGTTGAAATCTATATTCTTTATCTAGCCTCCGAAATCATCGAATGCTACATTTTCTTCAGGTATTCCCCAATCATCTGCCATTCTGAGTACACATTGATTCATAATCGGTGGGCCGCAGAAATACAATTCTAATTCTTCTGGAGCTGGATGCTTACTTAAAAATTCATCTATCACCACTTGGTGAACATATCCTTTAAATCCATCGCCTTCTGGATCATCTAAATCTTTTTTCAAAACCCAATTGTCTTCTTCAAGCGGATTATCTAAGGCTACAGCAAATCTGAAGTTTGGAAATTTCTTCTCTATTTCTCTAAATTCTTCTATGTAGAAAAGCTCTTGTTTTGTTCTACCTCCATAAAAGAAAGTTACTTTTCTTCCAGTTTTCAATGTATGGAACAAGTGATACAAGTGAGAACGCATTGGTGCCATTCCTGCACCTCCACCTATATATAACATCTCTGCTTCCGTCTCCTTGATGAAAAATTCACCGTAAGGTCCAGATATCGTTACTTTGTCTCCAGGCTTCTGTGCAAAAACATAAGACGAACAAATTCCAGGGTTTACATCCATCCATCCACCTTTGGCTTTATCGAATGGAGGCGTTGCTATTCTAATTGTCAATGAAACTATGTTCCCTTCTGCAGGGTGGTTTGACATTGAATAGGCTCTGAAAATTTCCTCATCATTGACCATTTTTAAATCCCACAATTTGAACTTATCCCAATCTTTTTGAAATTTATCAGGACTATCGTGATAATTGGGGTGAGCCGTGATATCGATATCAGTTTTATAATTGACCGTCGTAGGCGGTACATCAATTTGAATATAACCTCCCGCTTGGAAATCAAGATTTTCTCCTTCAGGAAGCCTAACAATAAACTCTTTGATGAAAGTCGCAACGTTATAATTTGAAATCACCTCACACTCCCACTTCTTGATACCGAATATTTCTTCTGGAATACTGATTTCCATGTCGCCTCTTACTTTGACCTGGCATGCCAATCTTTTGTTTTC
>JAHDDD010000017.1 GCA_020629535.1 Saprospiraceae bacterium | reverse complement strand
TCAGCTTTTTCTAAGTTAATTCAAATTTTGAATTTTTAACCGGACAGTAGTGATTGACAAATTGACAAATTGACAAATTGACAAATCTTCAAAGGCATCAAAATCTCATCTTAACTTCCAACGACACATTATACCCCGTTAGTCCTGTATCACGTTGATAGTATGCGCCACGAAGATTAATCTCTTTCAACATAAAGATTCTTTTTGTAAAAGGAACCTTCGCTCTAGCAAGTCCATACAATGGAGCATAGCCGATACCCATACCAAATTTCTGGGTGGCTAAAGCAGAAAGATCGTAATCACTACTATAGAATTCTTGCGAAGATAGATGTGTTTCAAAGGGTGCGAAATAATCCGCAGCGGTTTGCGTATGGAACCTGTAAAATGGTGACAAGGTCCATTCGTCATTTAGCTTTACGGGTGTTTCTATACTGACGGTGTGTGCGTTGATACCAAAATCATCGGTATAATATCGATAGTATGACCTCAAAACCAAATTGTCCAAAGGATAATAATTCATCCTTACGGAGAATGGGAACTTGATTCGCGAACCGGGCAACCTTTCAATATCATGCCGAGACTGATCTGCAAAGTACACGCGATGGAACGGCGTGGATAAAAGCCCTTTCATGTAAATGACTTCAGCAGATAGTGCCACCTGCATCCTCCTATTCAATATCTGAGACCAAGTCAATTGGCCATTGAATGAATTTCTAGAGGTCGTCGGCACGCTGACTTCCCTTCTCAATTCTCTTGGAAAATAAGGGATCCAGCTGTCAACGAATGCTTGACCGGATAATGCAATTTCACTGTTCCCATTGTTAAATTCTTTGGCTAGATTAAGACCACCATTGAATGAGGTGTAATCATATTCAGCTGAAAACCCGAGCCGTGCTCCATAGGTCAGTCCATTATTCAAATTTTTCTTTTGGTAACCAATGCTTCCATAGCCTCTAACATCTTTGCTTGAGGCAGATGATCGATTATTATCAATCATATCTGTCGAAGCAGAGGTGTAATAATCTGCCCCGAATGAACCATTGATTGATCGGGTACTGTCGATGGGTATGTTCACCACGAAGATGTTTGAAAGATCTGTCAATGCCTCCGTGCCAACTCCACCAGTGACTGCTGCATTGTTCCCATCTTGTGAATAATAACTAGACAGAAAATCGATTTCTACATATTTCTCATTGCCTTTCATTTTATAATCTGATTGCGCAATGAGAGACACCGAGCTAAAAAAGGCTATTATTATATTAATCTGTTTTTTCATAATTCTGCATTAATTACATCCGCAGCCGCCTCCTACTTTTCCACCATTGGTGCCGGCAGCACCTTCACGATAAGCAGCATAATTGGTTTCAAATGATTCTATTTTCTTTTCTGACAATGCCATCTCCTTGTCGTTGAGGTACATTTTTTGATAGGCCTCCACAGAAACGCAACTGGACATTGAGACCATCGCTCCCAAACAAAATATCAACAATACTTTTTCATTCAACCTTCTCATATTCATAGTTATTTAGTTTTAAATTTTCAGAACTATGTAGATGATCATGATCATCTATGATCAATGCTTCTATGTCCTTCAATTGGTTTATTAATTCTAGTCCATCTTCTACTCCCAAGACAAATACTGCTGTTGCCAATGCATCTCCTACTTCTGTATCAGGACTGATGATACTCACTGATTTTATTCCTGTGGTTGGTAATCCTGTTGAAGGGTCAATGATATGCGCATACCTCACTCCGTTAGAGGTGAAATATTTCTCATAATCGCCGGAAGTGACGATGGACAAGTCCTGAATGTTTAACCAACCCAAACTTTCATTTGTATTTCTTGGATTAGATATCTGAATGGGCCATCCTTCTTTTCTTCCACTTTTTCCCCATGCAATGAGATCTCCGGCAGCATTGACCAGACCTCCTTGTACACCTTCACATTTCTTCATCACCTGTTTGGCTTTATTCGCAGCGTATCCTTTCCCAATACCTCCAAAGCCGATTCGCATATTGGCATCCGGCAGAAAGACCTCATTGGTCAATTCGTTTAATTCGATGACGCTGTAATCAATGTGCTGGACCGAATTTTTTCTCCGTTCCATTGATGGCAATGGATGTTCTTTTTTATCAAAGGTGTACAATCTCTCAATGCTTGAGAAGCTGATATCAAAGGCACCAAGAGTCAATGCAGAGATCTTGATCGAACGTTGAATCAATGCAAACAATTCTTTCTCCACCTTTACAGCTTTGATTCCTGCATTTTCATTTATCAATGTCGTTTGCGACCTTGGTTTCCAAGATGAAATCAATGCTTCAATTCTTGATATTTCTTCAATGCCTTTTTGTACAGCATATTCAGCCTGTGCCTGAGTATAGGCAGTGGCAGTTAACTCAAAGCGAGTACCCATGAGCATCAATACTTGTCTGTGCTCTGCCAGCTTTTGTGCTTTTGCATCATTGAGTAGCGATAACAGCAACATTGAAAGGATGAACAAGATTCTCATTGTCTTTGAATTTTACCGATAAAGTAATCTGCATCTTGACCTTCATATTTCAATCGGGAAAGAATTTCAAATTCATTATTTACCAGCAATACATTTGGAAAGAGTCCCGACTTATTGAATTTCTCAGCCAACGCCTCGTTGTGAACCGTTTGTTTTTCGCTCAATTTATTCTTTTTCTTTGCCGGAAAATCCAAATAAAGCACAGCCAATCTATCTGACCCAAATTCAGCGAAAGCTTGATTTTCGAGAATGTCTTTCTTAAACTTCATGCATGGTCTGCACCAATCTGATCCTGAGAAAACCATTAGAATTTGGGCCTTATTTGCAGTTGCAAATTCAATAGCTTCGTCTTTATCGGTAAACCAATTGGTGGTTTGTCCGAATGCATTGAGCATTGAGAGTTGTAGTAAGAAGATGATTAGATATTTCATATTTCTGGTGTTTTGAGATAAAACAGTCGAAGTAAGAAATACCCTACTTGAAATGAAAAATAGTTTTTTGGGTAAAATGGAGGAAGAAAAGAATTCTACAAACAAAAACAGCCGTGAATTTCTTCACGGCTGCTAGTTTTGTATTACGACTTAACGTCCTTTACATAGGATGGTAAGTTATTTTGCAGCTTTAATATCGCCCCAATTCTCCCCTCTTTCGATTCTCTTCAATTGGGTTAAACTGATATTATACTTGTTGGCGATCTTCGTTTTCGTCCAATCACTTTTTTTCAAGTATTTTTTAATTTGAGCGACTTTGCTTTCATTCAATTTAGATTGACCACCTTTTCTATGATAGGTATGTCCAGAAGCTTTGAGTCTCTTTCTAACATAGATTTTATGCTCATCTTTTGTTACCCAAGCAAGATTTGACAATCTGTTGTCTTCTTTCTTGTAGTTTTTGTGGATAACTAGTGAATGTGCTTTAGACTTTTTCTTGACAAAAGCTGCAGCTACTGCTTTGTGCAACCAAAGAGCGAAATTGGTTCCATTTTCCAATTTCAAACTTGCTCTTAGGTGACCATGGTGGTCGGGCTTCATTTTCATCAAGAATTCTTCTTTAGACGCTTTGTCTATAGATTTAAGTCTTGCTTTATTAGAGACATAATAGACTCTGCTTTTGTGCGGACTCGGTAAATCCACTTTTTTCCAAACCTCCCCAGTCTGAGTTTTTACCTTATTAGGTACTCTCTTAACTGCGGGTTTTCTGGCACCAGATTTCCTGGAGGCCTTCTTCTTAGAGGTTTTCTTTGCGGCCGGCTTTCTTTTTGTAGTTTTTTTGGCCGCAGACTTCTTTCTGGTAGTCTTTTTTCTAGTGGTCTTCTTTGCTGCCGGCTTTCTACTTGTGGTCTTTTTCTTAGCCGTAGTCTTTTTTCTAGTAGTCTTTTTCTTAGCTGCAGGCTTTCTAGTAGTAGTCTTTTTAGCTGCTGCTTTTTTTCTAGTAGTCTTTTTAGCTGCTGCTTTTTTTCTAGTAGTCTTTTTCTTAGCTGCTGCTTTTTTTCTAGTAGTCTTTTTAGCTGCTGCTTTTTTTCTAGTAGTTTTTTTGGCTGCTGCCTTCTTTCTAGTAGTCTTTTTCTTAGCTGCTACTTTTTTTCTAGCAGTCTTTTTAGCTGCTGCTTTTTTTGTAGTAGTCTTTTTCTTAGCCTTAGCCTTCTTTGCGGTTTTTTTTACTTTAGCCATAATGTCAAATTGAAAAAATTAAAAAGAATCTATAGTAAATTAATTAGTGCCGAAAACGGTATTGTGTATTTGCAGGTTTTTAATTCCGAATTTTGTTTTACAAAAACGATGCCGATGTCGACACCTACACGGTATTATGATGCGAAAGTAGAAAAAAAAATTAAAAATTTCAATAATATGAAAGAATTTGACTATCAGGCATTAATTCACGGTGAGAGCCTAACGGTCTTCCATGTGTTGGATGTGTGACATTTCGAATACAGGATACGGTCATGTAGTCTATTTCTTCGACCTTGCCAAAACTCATACGTCTGAGGGTGAATAACGTATCCGCCCCATAGTTCGGGACATGGAATCGGTTCATTTTCCCCGTATTTATTGAGTAAATCAGCCATTTTATCTTCTAATACCTTACGGTCTTTAATCACAGAACTTTGTCTACTTGCTTGTGCTCCAAGCTGACTTTTTCTTGGACGTGATGCATGATATTTTACAGATTCGTCTCGTGAAAGACGAGAAACCGTTCCCTGTATGCGAATTTGTTGCTGTAAGGTTTTCCAAAGAAATAAAACGGCAACATTGGGATTGGCTTCAATGTCACTTGCTTTCTTACTGTTATAATTGGTATAAAAGACCAAATTCTCATCTTTAAATCCCTTCAAAAGGACAGTTCTAACGTCCGGTAATGCATCGACATTGGCGGTGGATAATATCATTGCGTTTGGCTCGGGAATATTCGAATCAATGGCTCTGTTTAACCATTGATTTAGTTCAAGAAATGGGTTCTCATTCATGCTTGAAGCATCAATAGAACCCATTTTATAATTCTCTCTCATTTGACTCAGTTCTTTCATCAGATTAAGTCATTTATATGTCAAGATTATCTAAGACTTCATTCTGAGTTTTAGCCACAGATTTATTCTTGCCAATCAGTTTGTAAAACTTAGATTTCATCAAATATGCCAACCAATACATCACAGGGACCACAATCAATGTCAGGAAAGTGGCAAATACAAGACCATAAATGACCGTCCAAGCCATCGGACCCCAGAAAGCAGCATTGTCTCCTCCAATGAATACATTACCATCCAATTCGCTCACGAATGTGAAGAAATTGAAATTAAAACCAACAGCTAGTGGTATCAAACCCAATATCGTCGTGATGGCAGTTAACAATACGGGTCTTAATCTCGTAGCACCTCCTTCAATGATGGCTTCTTTTACATCATTTCTGGTCATTCCAAGCATTGATTTTAGTCCAGCTTGTGTTCGCTTTCGCTTTACCAATAAATTGATATAGTCAATCAATACAATGGCATTGTTGACCACAACTCCTGCCAAAGAAATAATACCGACACCCGTCATAATGATCACCACATCCTTTCCAGTCAATGCATAACCTAAGAATACACCTATCGTACTAAACAATACCGCCGAGATGATAATTATAGGTGAAATCACCGAATTAAATTGGGCGACAATGATGATGAATATCAAAAACAAGGCAACCAGAAAGGCGTTATTCAAAAATGCAGTATCTTCTGCTTGCTGCTGTTGCTGTCCTGTAAACTCATACATATATCCATCAGGCATGTCAAAATCCAACATCAATTCTTTGAGTTGTCCAACGATTTCATTTGCATTGTATCCAGAGTTCACATTCGAAGAAACAGAAACTACTCTGTCTTTGTCCTTTCGCTTTATGGCCGTATACGTTGATGAATATTTGACGCTCGCCACCGATGATACTGGTACTTGAGCAATCCGACCATTGGCAGGATTTCTAAACGTGATTTTTTGGTTCATGAGGTCATTTACATTGTATCGATAAGACTCATCTAACCTGATAGTAATCGGATGATCATCATCTCCATCTTTGAATTTTGAAACCTCTTTACCAAATATAGATGTCCTCAATGCCGATCCAATTTGAGCTGTAGATATTTCATATCGTCTTGCAGCTGCCCTGTCGATATTGATCAACAGTTCTGGTTTGGACAATGAAATATCTGCACGCAATCCTTCTATACCAGCGATCTGTGCATTGTCAAGATAAGCTTTGATTCGGTTAGAAATAACCAACAGACTATCTACTTCTTCACCTATGATATCAATATTAATATCTTTTCCGACCGGAGGACCAGCTGCATTCTGATCAACAACAATCTTCACTCCTGGATAGCCTTTAACGGCAGCTTGTATGTTTTCTAAAACATTCTTCGATGATTTTATTCCTCTATCTTCAGCAGCAACAAACTCGACCGTGATCCTGCCTTTGTGTGGTGTCACTCCCGGTTCAGGAGGTGAGTTTGGATCAGATGTGTTCTCCCCTACTTGAGCAAGTACCGATTTGACGATGCCCATATCATCTTCAATTACTTCTGTAATCTGATCTTCAATCTCTAACATCACATTGTTGGTCGCATCAATATCCTTCCCAAGTGGAAGCTCGACAAACGCATTGACGTATATCGGATCAGGATTCGGAAAGAATTCAACTTTTGGTGGATTGGCACCAAGCAACATGATACTTCCAATCAGCAAAAGAAATGTTCCAAATAAAAACGCAATGGGTCTCCATCTGCTCAATGCAAATCTGATGAACTTGTCATATACACGCTCCAAGATCGGCAATACTTTGTTTTGAAATCCAAAAGACATCGGTCTTAAGACATAAAAGCTCAATGCATTGACGATTGCAGAAATTACCAAAATATTTCTCATCCATTGAACATTGGCGAGATGAGATAGCAAGGCAAGAACCAACAATACGATCGTTCCAATGATGACATTTCTGGACCTTCGTCTGAATTCTTTTTTATCACGAATGATTTCATCAACCTTCATGAATTTTGAGGTAAACACCGGATTGATTACCAATGCCACAAACAGAGATGAACTTAGCACGATGATCAATGTCAATGGCATAAAGCCCAAAAATTTACCCATAATACCGGGCCAGAAATAAAGTGGTAAAAATGCAGCCAAGGTCGTTGCTGTCGAAGCGATGATCGGAAGAGCTACCTCACCTGTTCCATACTTTGCGGCGTATACACCATCGTGACCGTTTTGCATATACCTGTATATGTTTTCAACAACCACAATTCCATTATCCACCAGCAAACCAAGCGCAAGGATCAATGAGAACAGAACAACAATGTTCATCGAAATACCCGAGATATTCAGCAACATAATACCCATCAGCATGGACAATGGTATCGCAAGACCTACGAATAATGAATTTCTAATGCCTAGGAAGAAGAGTAGTACGAGCACCACCAATAGTACACCAGAGATGATACTGTTTTCAAGATTCGATACTGCCGTCTGCGTCGCAATCGACTGATCGTTGAACATACTGATGTTGATACCTTCAGGCAATCTTTGCTTGCATTTTTCCAACACCAAATTAAGATTCGCAGCGGTTTGAATCAAGTTTTGTCCACGTCTCTTAATCACATCAAGGGAAACGACCGGATCTCCACCTTCTCTTGCATAGCTTGTTCTTTCTTTATATCCCATCTTCACATTGGCGATGTCTCGCAAATAAATGGGCCTTTGATTCTCTGCCTTTACGATGATATCTTTCAGTTCATCCACTGTTTCAAACTGTCCAATAACCCTTACAGCTCTTCTGAAATCTTTGGCGATGATCTCCCCTGAAGACATGGTCATATTTTCGAAAGCAATGGCATTTTCAATATCCTGATACGTAACTTTCAATGATTGCATTTTGAGCAAATCAATGTCTACTTTGACCTCTTTTTCTAATGCTCCTTTGAGATTGACCTGTGATACTTCACGCATACTTTCAACCTCATCTTTCACGTATTCGCCGTATTCTTTTAATTCATCCGCCCCAAATTTTCCAGAGATATTGACTGTCACGATTGGTATCTCAGAAAAATTCACTTCCAGAATTTCAGGATCGGTTTCGAGATCTGTTGGTAATTCGCTTTTTGATTTATCAACTGCATCTTTGATCTTGTCGGTTACAGTTTCCATTTCAAGATCAGCATCGAATTCAGCAATGATGACTGAAAAATCCTGAATAGAAGTGGAGCTCAGGTTTTTCAAGCCGGTTTGAGTCAGAATTTCTTTCTCAATCGGTCGAGTGATGAATGTTTCAATCTCCTGTGCTGAGTTACCGAAGTAAGGCGTATTAATGAATACAGTCGGCAAAGAGGCTTCAGGATATTGCTCTTTTGGCATGTCGTTGTAATTTCTGACACCAAAAAGCAAGATCATGAATGTGATCAAAAAGACACTTGTCGCATTGTCGACGGCAAGGCTGGTAAGTGGAAACTGCCTTAGTTTTTCAATGACTTCTTTACCCTTCATCTTCATCTGATTTTTTGACCACGTTTACAAGAATGTTATTCTCTAATTCATCCAGTCCAAGTATGATCAATTCTTCATCTCCATTCAATCCTTCGTCGATCATAAGGCTGTTTTCATAGCTTGTATCTCCTTTGACGAGTACCTTTCTCGCTCTGGCTTCTCCATCTTTTCTTTCAACCACATACACGTAACGGTCACCTGTCACTTCTTGCCTCACCACATCGAGTGGAATCACAACAGCGTCTTTGATTTCTTTATCACGAATGAGTAATTCTGCCAACAGGTTGGGCTTCAACGTACCTCCCGGGTTGGACGTATTCAACTCAATTTTAAAGGTTCTGTTTGAAGGATCAATGGACCTGCCGATCATGCTAATTTTCTTCTTCATCTCCTTATCCAATGCGGGGAAATAGACATCCACCATTGTTCCTCGATCAACGGATGGTAAATACGTTTCGGGTACATCTGCGACGATTTTCACCTTTGAAGTATTCAGAATTGAAACAATGGGCATGCCTGCTGCTGCCATTTCACCTTGCTTCAAAAAGACCATATCTACATAACCACCAATAGGCGCATACACGTCCTTCTTTGTCAGTTGGAATTTTAATGTCTCCATTGACTTTTCAAGGGCTTCCTTGTTGTTTTTGGCCTGCAGGTATTGCAATTCTGAACCAATTTCTTGTTTCCAAAGTCTTTCTTGTCTTTCGAAGACCGTCTTGGCAAGTCCGTATTGAGTTTCCAGCTCATTCAAACTTTTTTCAAGTGACTCTAAATCCATACTGGCTATCCTACTACCCTTTTGGACGTATTCGCCTTCATTGACGAGAAGACTGACAATTCTTCCACCAGTTTCGCTACTTGCATTGACCAAGTCATCGGTCATGATAGATCCTTGAATCTTGACATAACTTTCGAAGGTTTGCTTTTCAAGATTTACTGAATTTACATCAACAGACTTTTCTTTCCGGTCTGGCATGAGTTCGGCCACTTCGCCTTCGAGCATTTCGATTTCAGACTTAAGGTTTTTAAGCGCTTGTTTTTTCTGGCTCAACAATTTTTGTTTGCCAGCAAGATCTTGTGGTACTTCTTCTGTTCCTCCACCTGGTTGGCAGGCAAAAAACACCATACTGACGAACGCAAAAATGATTATGTTGGTAATATTCTTGTTCATTGTTCTGTTCATTTTAAATTTTTCCAAGGGCTATATCTAAGTCCGTTTTGGCTGTTAATAAATTATATAATGCATTGATGTAATTCGATTGTGCTGCGTACAAGGCAGATTCAGCTTGAGTGATCTCGATACTTAAGCCTACTCCTTCTTTAAATTTAATCAATTCACTTTCGTGAATTTCTTCCGCGAGCGCCAATGATTTTTCTGTGACATCTACATTGGCTTTGGCATTTATGTATTGAATTTTTGCGTTCTCCACTTGCAGTAGAACACCACGTTTAAATTCATCTCTTTGAATTTTGGCTTTCTCTACATCAAGCGTTGCTCTTTCGATTTGGGCTTTGCGCAAATTACCATCATAGATAGGTACATTGACATTTACGCCCGCCAATGCTGTTGGGATCCATCCTCCTTCATTGGAGTCGAAAAGATCATTTCTTTGTAATGATTCGCTGAGCGTTGCAAATAATCTAACCGATGGCCAGTTGGTTCTTTTCAACCGTTCTACATTCAAATCATTCAATGCAATGCCCATATCGATCTGTTCCAACTCTGCCCTTTTTGAGTAATCAATGTCTTCATCCAAATCAACATTGTCGATCTTAAATTGATCAATGACCATATCCAAATCTTCAGATAATTCAATGGGTTCTTCGACAGGATAATTCATCTGGAATTTGAGGATGTTTTTACTCAAATGTTCGACCTGATCCAATTTTGTTTGCTCCACCGAAAGGTTGTATCGAGAAAGTTCAAGTCTTGAAACATCAAGTTTCCCAATGAATCCTTCTTTGTACATTTCTTCCATTTCGAAAATAGACTTCTCTAAATTCTTAAGATTTTTCGCCAAGGTCTCCCTGTTTTTGTCAAGGATTAAGACATTCATATACGCTTTGACTATGTTATTACGAATCTCTTGTTCTGTTGTTTTCGAACCATTGGCCGTCATCTCCCTAAACAACTTAGCCGCTTTCACTGCGGCCAAAAACGAACCATCAAAAGCAAGCCAGTTAGCATCAACGGATGCCGAGAAATTGTTTTTCGTAAAAGGAGAAAATTCAAAAAATACTGGTGTGGGAGGAGGAATCGGATCTGCAGCAGTAACGGTTTGGTTTAATACGCCTATTACTATTGGAGTGATAAAATCTTGCAATGGAGTGGCAGGTGTAGCCAAATAATGTTGAAAGTTTACACCACCTGTCACTTTCGGCATGCCGATAGACCTGAGTTCCATGATATTTGCTTCGGCATCAGCCAACTCAATTTGTTTTAATCTCAATTCTGTATTGTGCTCAAGTGCATAATCTATGGCTTCCTGCAAAGTGAAACTTTGTTGCGCGCATAATGGCATTGAGCAAAATAGAATGAGGCAAGTGAGGTTAAATATTCTTTGCACCATTATTTCTTGTACTTTTTGTATTTTTTTAATCCTTTATCATTGAGTATACCATAGATGTGGTACTCTATAAATTTTTCAAACAAAACCACTTTGGGAAATTCTTGCATGGGAAATACATCTTCATTGACAATCACCCGCGAAGATTGCACATATAATCTGGAGATGATTTTCTCATTTACCTCTTTTCGATAAATGCCCTCTTTTTTTCCACGTTCGATATTTTTCTGGATACAATTTCTGATAAATTGAAAATGTGTATTCTCAATCATGGTCCAACTCGATTTGTAATATTTTTTCAAATCATAAGTAAGCCTGGGATTGAACCTTCGGAAGAAATCAAGCACATGCTCCGTTATTTTCACCATTTCATCCAATGCATCCGTGGCCGTTTCTACGATAGCATTGATCTCATCTTCTTCCTTCTTGGTGAATCTTTTGATCACTGTGTTGATCAATGAAGCTTTATCCGGAATAAGACTATAGACCGTTTTCTTTGACATGCCCGCTTCACGCGAAATGTCATCCATTGAAACACTCTTGATTCCAAACTTAATGAATAGGTCTCTGGCGATATCGTATAATACTAATCCTTTCATATAAGATAGTAACTGCGGAAACTCTGCAAAGTTGTAAAGTTTCCAAAGTTTTTTCCGCAAAATTGGTTGTTTATTTTTGTACACTCATTTTCAGAATTAAAGTAATTTGTGTGAACTGTAATCAACAGATCTTCAAATGAAAACATTGATCACCTGCTTAGCCATCTTGATGGCCACTTGTAGTCAAACATCTTCAATGAAAGACAATGCCACAAGTAGTACGCCTCCTGACGGCGAAAAGATTTATAAGATATCTTGCGGAATGTGTCATGGACCGGATGGAAAACTCGGTATTAACAATGCAACAGACCTTACCAAATCAAAAATGCCACTAGTAGAGCGCATCGCCATCATTACCAATGGACGAGGAACTATGACTCCTATGAACGGCATTCTGTCCAAGGATGAAATATATGCCGTCGCCGAATACAGTATGACGCTCAAATGAAAACGTATCGAGTCATTGGCCTTATGTCTGGCAGTTCTCTTGATGGACTCGATGTGGCTCTTTGTCGCTTTGATCTTGACAATGAACAAGTGAAGTCCTGGCAATTGGAACAAGAATGGACTTTCCCATTGACAGAACAGCAGCAAAACAAGCTTAGAACGGCACTAGAGCTAGACATTATTTCTTTAGAAGAATTGGAGACACATTTCACCATCTTCATGATCAATTCCCTCACGAGCATTGATATTGATTGGAAAAAAGTGGACCTGATTGCTTCTCATGGCCACACAATCTTGCATCTCCCTGATAAAAAAATTACAAGACAATTGGGTCGCAATGATCTCATCATGTCAATGCTTCAAAAACCGGTCGTGGGAGATTTTCGGAAGCTTGATATTTCCTTTGGAGGAGTGGGAACACCGATGGCACCATTGGCTGACAGAGATCTTTTCCCTGGATATGGCTTATATGTGAATCTTGGTGGTATCTGTAACATTTCCTATAAGGAAGAAAAGGTTTGGAAGGCCTATGATTTGTGTCCATGTAACCAAATTCAAAATCATTTTGCTCAACAGTTGGGCCAAACATTTGATCGCGATGGTCAAATGGCTTCACTTGGAGCTCTAGATTCTGATCTTCTGGAATTTCTATTAAATCATGAATACAACTTCAAAGAAGCCCCAAAATCACTGGACAATCACCAGGTTTTTGAAGAATGGATCGACCCTATCCACATTAAAAATCTGGAACCAAAAGATGTATTATGTACCCATGCCTTTTTCATGGGACAGATTATCAACATTCTTCTATCAGAAAAGCAACCAAATGAAAAAACAATATTCTTTTCTGGTGGAGGCACCCATAATTCATTTCTGATGGAGAGAATCAGGCAATCGAATCCAGATTACGAACTGGTAATTCCTGATACATCCATCATTGATAATAAGGAGGCGATTTTGATTGCTTATGCAGGCTTATTGAGATATCTGGGTAAGCCGAACTTCATATCATCTGTCACAGGTGCTAGAAAGGATGTAAGCGGAGGAGAATTATACCTTATATAAAAAGAAAAAGCCTTGACTGACGCCAAGGCTTTTTTATTAAATATTGCCTAATTATATTAATTCTTGAATTTTCCGATAATCTCTTTCATGTGTTCACCAGCAGCATCTCTACCACCAAGTCCATATGATAAGGCAACTGCTACCGCTACTGCACCGAGAGTAAGTCCGAAAGCCAACTCAACGATACCGTCTGCGATACCCATTGATCCTAATGAGATTGCAAGGAATAAACCAAGAGTTGCAGCTCTTACGATTGAAGCCAATCCTGCACTTCCTGATTTTGAAACTGCGTTTGCAGCAATTTTTGAAATCCAGTTTCCAGCAACCAATAGAACCAGTCCGAATACCATACCTCCTGAGATTTCAAGAAGTCTGTTCATCATTCCAGTCAATTGCTCGAATCCTAATTTTTCGATTCCAGTAATAACACCGAAGAAAGCGATAAAGAAGTAAACAACTTTACTGAGCAAGTTGCTCAATGTTGTATTTGAACCAATAACGCCATCTAGGTCTAATTTAGAACTGATGTCATCTACACCAATGTTCTTAAACAAGTCTCTTAACATTTCTGAGATGAATTTACCTCCCCACAAGAAAAGTGAGATGATAATCACTGCAGCCAATACATTTGGAATTGCATTGAAAATGCTATTAAGAACCTGATTTGCAGGTGTAGAGATAGCATCGATGTTTAGAATGTTCAATGCTTGAATAGCGAAAACAAGAATGATGAAGATAAAAGCCAAGCTTTTAAGAATTCCTGTTAATCTATCTGTGTCTTTGAAGCCAAGTTTTGAAGCCCATCCTCCAATAACCTCACCACCCATTCCGATGGCTTCTTTTGAGAATGTGGCAAGGATATATCCAATAAATCCAACAACACCAGCACCTATGATGTTAGGTATATAGTTGAAAAACTGGCCTACCATATTTTTAAGAGGATCAAGTACTTGCTCTACTCCTAGCATGTCTAAAACAATCATGAGGACCATGATCATTAGCAAGAAGTAAACTAACTTCGATACGAAGCTATTCATGTCGGTCTTTCCCACGCTGGAACCCAACAATTTTTCATCCCATTTTGTACTTTTCATCAATCTGTAAACCAATTTTGAAATGGCTTTCGCGATTAGATATCCGATAAATAGTACAACCAATGCTCCCACTACAGAAGGCAAAGATGAGCTCAGGCTACCAAAGAAATTACTTACCTGATCCATAATATTAAAATCTCCCATTAGTAATTAAATTAATTATTGTTTGCTGATTAATGATTAAACTTCGTCTTGTTAATCTTAAAAGAAATTAGAGGTCTAATTGATATATTAGGTTTTGTCTGCACAGAACCCGATTTTGTGACGGCCATTTTATGTAAAGTGGTACACTTTTTTTACAAAAATTTTAACTTTTCTAAAAAAATCCACTACGGTCACAAAACACGTTCGCGAAGATAAGATATTATGTCAAAACTCTAGTGTTTCACTGATTTTCTTACATTTGCGCTGATTTAAAACACCAAAACAAGATTCATAATGGGTGGAGAAAAAATAACACTATCTAGAAGAAAAAAACTTCAGGTCCCTGATAATCCAATTATTCCTTTCATTGAAGGAGATGGAATCGGTCCTGATATATGGGCTTCTGCCGTGCGAGTATTCGATGCAGCTGTAGAAAAAGTGTATGGAGGAAAGAAGAAAATTCACTGGAAAGAGGTCTATGCTGGTCAAAAAGCCAAGGACAAAACAGGTGAATGGCTTCCTCAAGAAACACTTGATACGATCAGAGAACACTTGGTCGCCATCAAAGGTCCATTGACTACTCCTGTCGGTGGTGGCATCAGATCTCTTAATGTGGCTTTGAGACAGAAGCTTGATCTGTACGCTTGCGTACGACCAGTAAAATGGTACAGAGGAGTGCCGTCACCAGTAAAAAAGCCTGGTGAAGTCAACATGGTTATTTTCCGTGAAAACACAGAAGATATCTATGCTGGGATCGAATATCTCAACGGGACTGAAGAAAATGATAAGGTGAAAAAATTCCTCATGGATGAAATGGGAGTTACTCAAATCAGATTCCCTGATAGTTGTTCATTGGGTGTGAAGCCTGTTTCTGTTGAAGGAACTGAAAGATTGGTCAGATCAGCCATTCAATATGCCATTGACAACAAACGTGAGTCGATTACCCTTGTCCATAAAGGGAATATCATGAAATTTACTGAAGGTAAATTCAAAGAATGGGGCTATGACGTTGCGAAAAACCAATTTGGAGCCACGGATCTTGATGGTGGACCATGGCAAATCATCAATGCAAAAGGCAGAGAGATCATCGTCAAAGATGTTATCGCAGACGCTTTTCTTCAACAAATTTTGTTGAGACCGGCAGAATATGATGTCATCGCTACATTAAACTTGAATGGTGATTATATCTCAGATGCATTGGCTGCCATCGTAGGAGGTATCGGAATTGCCCCAGGTGCAAATATTAATTATGACAATGGATTGGCTATTTTTGAAGCTACACATGGTACAGCTCCAAAATATGCCGGCCAGGATAAGGTAAATCCTAGTTCTGTGATTCTTTCTGGAGTGATGATGTTCCAATATATGGGATGGAAGAAAGTCGGTGCCACGATCGAGAAAGGAATGAAGGGAGCGATTAAGAGCAAGAAGGTAACGTATGATTTTCACAGATTGATGAAAAATGCTGAGCTAATGAAATGCTCAGAATTTGGAAGTGAAATCATTGCCAATATGTAAAATCAAAGGCTACATAATCTAGAAAAAAGAGTAGATCGAAAGATCTGCTCTTTTTTTTTGTGACCATGTCAAATATGTGTGTCTCTAGTTTGCCTTTAAGAATGTGGAAGAAGGAGTTGCGTCGTTAGTTCATAAATCTGTATAAAGAAATTTTCATTCCAATGAAATTCTTTACTTATCCCGATTCCACATTCTTTCTTTTTTGGAAGACCCTTCCCTATTATGAATTCAAAACAAAAAGCCCATTTATGGGCTTTTTGTTTTTAGAATTCAATTTTAGTGACCAAACTTGAGTTCATTTTAACTTTTATGATTTTATTCCTTTTTCCTAGATGAAAAACGAATCCAAAAAATCATCCCGATTTAAAGCGGCCCTCCATAGCTGGCTCCCACACCCACCAAATCGGGAAGGCTAGGCTTCCATTAGGTATTCGTCCGTTATGTTTATATAACCAGAAATTAAACTTTCAACGCTGAAAATTTATAATTATTTACAAAAGTACTATTCACTAAAAACTATTCACAAGCACGTAGTGCCTCTGTAGTGGCTCCTAGTATTTCTTGTAGAGTCTTGTTCAAAGGGCAAGCCTAGATAATTCTGTCATATTAGTACAAACCCAAAAAACTACTACCATGAAAAAATTCTTAATACTAAACTTCCTGCTATTCCAGTGTCTGGGTATGTGGAGTGCTCCAACGCTTGGCGACGGAAACGGGAAGAAAATGGAAATCAAAACCAACAACATTTCATTTAACGACTACATAGTCTTTTCAGATTTTAACGCGACTACAAACCAAATGGAAATCAATTTCCTTTCTGAGGTCAAAATGATTCAAGCATTTGACACCGAGGGGAACTTAGCTTTGGTTGTACCTATAGACAGCAGCGAGGTTGTCCTGGGTCTATCTCTTTTTGAAGAAGGGCATTATACTTTAGGATTCTTGATAGATGGAGAAGAGGAGGTAAAGCTCACAGAACTTATAGTAAGGTAAACAGGTTACGTAAATTTATAGGATGGTAAAGCTGATGTGTATGCATCAGCTTTTTTTTATGCCGAAAATGAAGTTCCGCAACCACAGGTATCGGTTGCATTAGGATTAGAAAAAGTGAATCCTCTGTTGTTCAGTCCTTCTACCCAATCGATTTCCATTCCCAACAGATAAATGCCATGAGCCTTTTCCATGAAAATGGTCATACCATCAACCTCAAATTCCTGATCGGCGTCTTTTCTTTCATCAAAGCCAAGAATATAGGAGAAACCAGAACAGCCTCCTCCTTTTACACCAACTCTCAGCCCATAATTCTCGGGCACTTTCTGTTCTTCCATGATTCTTTTCAACTGCATCATTGCAGTTTCTGATATTGATATGGGTTGAGTTGTACTTACTTCTGACATATTATACAGTATATATAATTCCTAAGATAAACTACTAATTGCATACTTTGGTTTCGAAAGTGTAATTTTATCAATCATATTCTACAAATATGGAAGAGTTTCTTGAAATATTAAAATACACACTACCCGCATTGATTGTTTTTATTACTGTGTATTTTACATTAAGGTCATATTTAGCTGCTCAATACAACCTAGCCTACCTTAAAATGCAAGGTGAAAATTCTCATCAAAATATGCCCATCAAACTACAGGCTTATGAACGCCTACTACTTTTGTGTGAGCGTATCAGGATATCAAAGGCAGTCTACCGCTTGAATACGCCGAATATGTCTGTGAAAGAATTAACCACAAGTTTGCTTATTTCCATAGAAAGCGAATTTGATCATAATCAGGCACAGCAATTGTATGTATCAAATGACCTATGGAACATTATCAAACTGACCAAGGAAAATATTTTAAAACAGATTTCTGAAGTTTCAGGAGGCTTCGATGATGCTGCAAATGCGAGTGAATTTGCCAATAGATTGATCACCAAAGATCTTACTGAAAAATCTCCTGTAGAAGTAGCCATGAACGCAATCAAAGCGGAGGCCAAATTAATTTTAAATACACCATAAATGCATAAGAAGATTTCTCTTTATTTCTTTTTATGTCTGCTTTTGCAGACAGGATGTAGTCCGAACTTTGTACAACATCTCAGCAGCTTTGAAGTTGACTCCGAGATGGTCAATGAAAATGCTGAAAGTGCTGCAGAAATTGAAGCAATGATACAGCCCTACAAAGTACAGATGGAGGAAGAAATGAATCAGCCAATCGGCTCACTTCCAGAATCAATTTCGAAAAGAAGACCAAACTCAAGCATGGGAAATTGGTTTTGTGACATTCTTTTAGATGCATCAATTGATCTGAATCTCTTCCCCGATGTTGAATTGGATTTTGCTCTTCAAAATTATGGTGGTCTTAGGTTGTCTAGCATAGATGCCGGTCCAGTAACCAGAGGTACGATTTTCGAATTGATGCCATTTGACAATGAATTGGTTGTAATACCATTGACACCAGATAAGGTACAGCAGCTACTTGATAAGGTAGCAGAAAGTAACGGTTGGCCGATCAGTAGAAATTTGAATTTCTCCATTCAAGATCAAAAGGCTGTGGATATCTTCGTGCATGGCAAACCATTGCCTGCTAAGAAAATGTATCATGTTGTTTTGCCAGATTACGTAGCAAATGGTGGAGATGACTGCAGCTTTCTCGTAGAAATGAAACAGATTGGTTCTGGAAAATTGATACGTGAAATTGTTATTGAATATCTCGAAAAACAAACAGCCCAAAATTTAGTCCCACAGATTGATCCTTCTAAAAGAATCAATGCTAAAAATTAAATGATGAAAAGAAGACATTTTCTTAAAAATACCACGGCATCTGGTATAGCACTGATGGCTCCATTCCCTTCAAGACTTTTGTCAAATGAAGAAGTAACAACATTGACCATTCTGCATACCAATGATCTACACAGTCGAATAGAACCATTTCCAGCAACATCTGGAAGATATGCGAATTTGGGTGGAGCAGCAAGAAGGGCCAATTTGATTGAAAAAATTCGAAAAGAGACAGAGCATAGTATCTTACTTGATAGCGGAGACATATTTCAAGGAACACCCTATTTCAACTTCTTTGGTGGAGAATTGGAGGTCAAATTGATGGAAAAGATGCAATATGATGCAACAACCATTGGAAATCACGACTTTGACAATGGTCTTGAAAACCTAGCCAAACTGATGGGACCAGCGAAGATGGTTTTGGTTAATTCCAATTATCGCGTAGAAGAAAACGACCTCTATCAATGCACCAAATCTTATCACATTCTTCAAAGAGGACCAATCAAGATAGGTCTACTGGGAGTCGGTATTGAATTGGAAGGATTGGTCCCTAAAAAATTGTATGGCAATACAGAATACAGAGACCCAATAATTTACGCTCAAAAATCAGCTGACTTTTTGAAAGAAGAATTAAAATGTGATCTCATTATTTGTCTTTCTCACTTGGGTTATCAATATAGAGAGTCAAAAGTTTCTGATGTAATACTTGCCCACAATACAAGGAATATTGATATCATCCTTGGAGGACACACGCACACACTTATGGATCGTCCTGACATCAGAAAAAATCTCGATGGAGAACCTGTTATTATTAATCAGGTTGGTTGGGCCGGTATCATGTTGGGACGATTAGACATTACATTTGAAAAAAACAGACCAAACAGATGTCTTACTTGTAAGAATTTGTTTGTCCAATAATGGTCAATAAGAATCATTTTGAGATGAAAAATGGATTTCATTTCAGATAAAATGATGTTTTTTTTTTATAAAAAAGTCTATGCAAAATCACCCATTTTCGCACCTTAGAAAGAGTATCAATTGATAATACATAATCTACAGAAATTATTTATATCAACTTGTATTTCAACATCATACACATTACATATTAATTAATGTTTTAATATTAGAAGAAAAGTGTCTGATTAGATTTTTTTCTTTGTGTTAGATGTACATTATCTGAAAGTAAAATTTTATCATTGTGGTTCTGACAAAGATTGAAACCAACTATTCGATCCTTCTAAAAACCAAATTTCCGCCAACCGATTGGAGAAATTTATTGGAACCTAAACTTGATTAATAAATGAAACTGAATCATACTGAAGCTTGGAGTGAGTGTTTGACAATAATTAGAAATGAGATAAATGATAAAAGTTTTAGTACCTGGTTTAGTCCAATCAAGGCTGTAAAGCTTGAGAATAATGTTCTCACGATTCAGGTACCAACTAAGATGTCTTATGAATGGTTGGAAGACAAATACATCATCCAACTCAAAAAGGCTATACTAGCCGTTCTCGGTAGTAAAGGTAGACTTGAATACATTCTCCCGATAGAAACTCCTTACGCCAAAAGCAAAAAGCTCAACAAGAATATCAATCCTTTTGCTATTCCTGGAATCAAAAAAGTAAAGATTGATTCTAACCTGAATGTCAATTATAAATTTGAAAATTACATTCAAGGTGATTGCAACAAAATGGCACGATCAGCGGGTGTTGCTATTTCCAAAAAGCCTGGTAGAACACCATTTAATCCTATGATCATATATGGAGGTGTAGGTCTAGGTAAGACACACTTGGCGCATGCCATTGGAAATGAGATCAAAAGAATGCACCCCAATCACAACATACTTTATACAACGCCTGAAGAATTTACCAATCAGATTGTCAATTCCATCAGAAATGACACTATGAATGATCTGGTTAAAAGTTATAGAAACATCGATACCCTCATACTGGATGATATCCAATTTCTTGGAGGAAGATCAAAATCTCTGGAGATGCTTTTCAACATCTTCAACGAATTTCACCAAAACGGAAAACAACTCATTATAACTTCAGATCGACAACCAAAAGATCTAGAAGGCATGGAAGATCGATTGATCTCCAGATTTAAATGGGGTCTTGTTGCAGATCTGCAAACACCTGAGTTTGAAACCAGGATGGCCATTATCGAAGACAAGCTTAAAGAGGAAGATATAGAATTCCCTTCAGCAGTAAAAGAATACATTTGCTACAACATCAAGAACAATATTCGAGAACTTGAAGGTGTATGCACATCTATTATTGCAAGAGCCACACTCAGTGATCGTGAGGTCAATATCGAACTTGCAAAAGAGACTATCCAGAAATTTGTCACTTTCAGTGATAAGAAGATCAGTATCGAAAATATCAAGCATGTGGTAGCAAATCATTTCCACCTTGATATTAATTTACTCGATAGTAAAAGCAGAAAACGAGATATCGTGAATGCACGCCAAGTATCTATGTACCTGGCCAGAAACTTTACAAAACAATCTTACGGAAGCATTGGTGCCTACTTCGGTGGCAAAGACCATAGTACCGTCATGTATTCAATCCGGCAAGTCAAGAATCAACTTGATGTAGATGAAATCTTTAGAGAAAAGATCAATACCCTGGAAAAAGAAGTACAGTTTACATTAGAGAATTGATTTGTGGAATGTTGGGAATGGGAATCTCTCTCAATCCCTCAATCCCGACCCCGCTCTTTCATCATCAATGTTGTGTATTTTCTTTGGTGGAAATCTCGCTCAATCCTTCAATCCCAACTTGGCTTCTTCATGGAATAAACTGGTCTTTGCCACATCTTATCTTGAAGAAACTTGAACTTAGAATCTTTCATCATCACCCGGTCTCACAGAAAGCATGTACAAGAAACTCTCATCATACTGTGGTTGATCCACTCTTACGAAACCAGCCTTTTCAAGAATTTTGATTGAAGCAAGATTTTCTTTGTTGCTCCATGCTTTGATGGTTTTAAGATCAGGTTTTTCCAGAAGAACTTGGATCATCATTTTTATGATTTGAAAGCCGTAGCCTTGTCCCCAAAATTTTCGGCCGATCGAATAACCAATTTCGCATTCTGAATTGTTCTCTTCCTGATATCGAAACATAATGCTTCCTATAAGCTCATTTGTATCCTCCAACGATACTGCTTGACGATTGGTGATTGTTCCACATACATTGACATCTTTCTCCTTCACATACTTTTCTGCATCTTCAATAGTTTGGAAAGGCTTTGTTCCTCTAAACTTCATCGCCTCCTTGTCTACATAAATGGCAAATAAACTTTCAACGTCTGTCATCATCATCTCCCTGAATATTATATTAGATCTTTGCATCCGAAAGTGATCATGAAGGAATGAAGAAACAGAGCATCAATTAAGCATGCTCCAGACCTTATCTTTTAGTTCCTGGAGTCCTGTCTGAGCGACGCTTGATATGAAAAGAATGGGCACATCTACTTTGATCTCACTTAACAACATCTCCTTTAATTCATCATCGAGGAGATCTTCTTTGGTGATGGCAAGAAGTCTAGGTTTGTCGAGCAATTCGGGATTATACATTTTCAATTCATTCAGCAAGACCTCATAAGAGTTGCTGATGTTTTCATCATCAGCCGCGATCATAAACAGGAGCAAAGAATTTCTCTCAATGTGTTTCAAAAATCTAATCCCAAGTCCTTTCCCCTCATGTGCATTTTCTATGATGCCCGGTATATCGGCCATGATAAATGACCGATTTTCTCTGTAAGATACGATACCAAGATTTGGCGTCAAGGTTGTAAAAGCGTAGTTAGCAATTTTGGGTTTTGCAGCGCTCAGTACAGAAAGCAAAGTTGATTTTCCTGCATTCGGAAATCCTACAAGTCCGACATCGGCAAGAACTCTTAGTTCAAGAATTTTCCATTCTTCTTTGCCAGGAATACCCGGTTGAGCATAGCGAGGAGTCTGGCGTGTCGATGATTTGAAATGCGTATTGCCTAATCCTCCTTTGCCACCAGATACTAGAATGACTGTTTCACCTTCTTCTGTGATTTCAAAATGTGTTTCTCCTGTTTCGAAATCTTTGGCTACAGTACCAAGTGGAACATCAAGTACAATGTCCTCACCTTGTGATCCGGTCTTATTTGAACCTCTGCCTGGTTGGCCGTTTCCGGCAATGACATGTTTGCGATATTTAAGTGGAAGAAGGGTCCAGAGTTGCTTGTTGCCTTTTAAGATGATGTGCCCGCCTCGACCACCATCTCCACCATCTGGTCCTCCTCTTGCGTTTTTGTTGTCACGAAAAAAATGGACAGACCCGGCACCACCTGCACCTGATCTGCAACAGATTTTCACATAGTCTACAAAATTATTGTCCGCCATTTCACGAGTCGATCACTGCACACAGTCTTGAGAAGATTTCATCTATGGTGCCAATACCATTGATCGTCTTCGCTACACCATCTTTGTCATAGTAGTTGTACACAGGTGACGTTTGTTCGTGATATACAGAGATTCTATTGCGAATAACAGATTCATCTGCATCATCTGACCTACCAGAAGTCTTCCCTCTTTCGAGTAATCGTTTCACCAATTCGTTTTCTTCCACATCAAGTGAAACCAAGTGTGATATTGTAAATTCTTTCTTATCGAGAATTTCTTGAAAGGCCTCCGCTTGCGCAGTAGTTCTTGGAAATCCATCAAAAATGAATCCTTTTGAATCTGGGTGCATGTTCATTTTGTTTTCAAGCATACCGACCGTCACGCTGTCTGGAACCAATTCCCCTTTATCCATAAATTCCTGGGCTTTTTGTCCAAGAGGAGTATTATTTCCAATCTCGTAGCGAAAAAGATCGCCTGTAGAGATGTGGATCAAATCATATTTTTCGGCAATTGATTTCGCCTGGGTGCCTTTCCCTGATCCTGGAGGACCAAATAAGATCAAGTTTATCATTCTATTCTTTTTTCCTTTAAAAATGGAAATCAACCATTTAAACATCACAAACGTATAACAGTTTTAAAATTCTAGTACTTCCCGACCAAATTTCAATCTGCTTGTCCAGTATTTAGACTTGTATACATCTTCTACAATCACTCCTCTCGAACTTGTGCTGTGAATAATGATTAATTTGTCTTTGCTTGCTTCCAACACAAAACCAACGTGATTAACCCGGCTTCCAGTTCCAAAAAAGACCAAATCTGCTGGCTGGAGTTTTCCAATTTTCTTGCTTTTCCCCTGCTTTGATTGCAGACCGGATGACCTCTTCAGATTGACATTGTAGTGATGAAATATAAAACTTGTAAATCCACTACAATCGAATTTATTGGGACCGGAAGATCCATAACCATATTTCTTGCCTCTGAAATTCAAAGCAAACTTGGCAATTTCGTGTCTTTTCTGTCTAGCCTTTCTTTCTCTATCCCACGGATTAGAATCGTTGATTTCTGAAAGTTCAGCAATTTCAACAGCATGCAAAGGCGATGAATCTACCGCCAAGTCACAAGAAATATTAAGATTCAATAATAAAAAGAGTAAAAATAAATTCATTCTTAGGCTTTTATACGTTATAAATAATTATAATATGTAGCAAAAACCTTACCATTTAAAATACAAAAGGACCAGCTATAGCCAGTCCTTTCGAAGAATATATTTTTATAATCTTTATTCCTTTGGTGCCTCTGCAGCCGCTTCTCCTCCTTCTGCTGGAGTAGTGCCTTCTTTTGCTGCATCCTCCGCTTGAGCACTCTTCAATGCTCTTGGAATTTCAACTCTGTACACTGGCGAGTTAGG
>JAHDDD010000370.1 GCA_020629535.1 Saprospiraceae bacterium | reverse complement strand
TACTGATTTCCATGTCGCCTCTTACTTTGACCTGGCATGCCAATCTTTTGTTTTCGGCGGCTTCTTTTCGGGTCAGGTGGTTCATCTCCGTGGGGAGCACATCTCCCCCACCACTATGCACATGACATTCGCACATGGCGCAGGTCCCACCTCCTCCACATGCGGAAGGAAGGAAAACACTTTTTTCAGATAATGCTGTCAACAATGTAGAACCCGGCTGAACAATCATCGGATTTTCTTCATCACCATTGACTATGATTTTAACTTCACCTTGTGGGACCAATTTTTTTCTTGCGTAGATCAACATTCCACTCAATGCAAGAATGGTCGCACAAAAAACCAATAAAGCGTATATATATGCTTCCATGAAATTTGTTTATCTAGTTTTAAAATGCACCTGGGTCAATTCCCATCAAACTCATAAATGCCATACCCATCAATCCTGTAAGAATAAAGGCCATACCTAATCCTCTCAGTGCAGGTGGTACATTTGAATATTGTATTTTTTCTCTGATCGCTGCTATGGCAATAATTGCAAGGAACCAACCGAATCCTCCACCAAGACCAAAGGCCACTGATTCTGAAAAGTTGTATTCTTTTGCCACCATAAATAATGAGCCCCCTAAGATGGCGCAGTTTACCGTAATCAATGGAAGGAAAATACCGAGTGAGTTGTACAAAGAAGGTGAGTATTTTTCAACCACCATTTCTACCAACTGTACCATAGAAGCAATTACGGCAATGAAAAGAATCAATCTTAAGAAAGTAAGATCCGTTCCAAACAATCCGCTCTCGCTCAATAAGAAAGTACTGATAAGCCAATTGATTGGCATGGTAATGCCCAATACAAAGATTACGGCCAATCCCAATCCGAATGCTGTTTTCACCGTTTTGGAAACGGCAAGGTATGAGCACATCCCAAGAAAATAAGCCAAGGCTAAATTCTCAATGAAGGCGGACTTTATAAATATGTTTAATAATTCACTGTTCATGTTCTTCTATTTAAAAACTTAAGAAACATCTATCAGATCTTTGTTCCAAGACCTGTGAATCCAAATGAGTACTCCGATCACAAACATTGCCGAAGGGAATAAAACCATAAGGTTGTTTGGTGCATACCAAGAACCAAGGTTCAACAAAAACTCATCTGTATTTCCAATTAGTTTATAACCGAAAAATGAGCCTTTTCCGAAAACCTCGCGAATGGCCGCAACAATGATCAAGATGATTCCATATCCAAGACCATTTCCTATTCCATCAAGTGTTGATTTCCAAGGATCATTTGCCATGGCGAATGCTTCCAATCGACCCATGATGATGCAGTTTGTGATGATCAATCCTATGAAAACAGAAAGCTCCTTGTAGATTGGATAATTGATTGCTTTCAAAGTCAACTCTACCACTGTCACAAGAAATGCAATGATCACAAGTTGAACAATCATCCTTACTTGTTTAGGAATGTTGTTTCTCAAAAGTGATGTAAACAAATTCGCAAACATGCAAACGAAGACCACCGCGATGGCCATTACAAATGCTTTATTTACCAATGTTGTTACTGCAAGCGCTGAGCAAATCCCCAGCACCTGAACGGTAATTGGGTTATTTGAATCCAGAGGATCGGTCAGAAGCTTTCTCTCCTTCTTCCCAAACCTAATGATGGATTCTTTTTCTTTGACTGCTACGTTTGTATCTGCCATAATGTAGCTTTTATCCTTTTATTGAATTTAAATATGGTTCGTAATACTTGAGACCTCTTATCAACATTTCTGAAACTCCATCTGCTGTTATGGTCGCACCTGAAATTCCATCAACTTCATGATAAGGATCTTTGGCTCCAGCCTTCATAGTTTTAACGGACTTGTATTCGCCGTTAGCATCATAAAGTTTTTTACCAACAAAATTTTCTTTAAAAACTGGATTGTCTTTTATTTCTGCGCCCAAACCAGGTGTCTCTGCTTGGTGGTCAAAGGAAACGCCTGCGATGGTATTGAGATCTTTTTCCAAAGCGATGTTGCCCCAAATTTCGTCCCAAAGACCATTGCCCCTTACTGACAATATGTAAAATTTTTGATCACCATCTGAATATTCAAAGACTGGTCGCACTCTGTCTGCTTCCGGTTTTTTCTTTTCTTTTTTCATATCAATGTGCTCTGCCAATCCTCCTTTATATCCAAGACCATCGACCGCAGCTTCATCTAAAAAATTGCCTTCCATGTCAATCACTTTTTGTGTGATTGTTTTAGAAAACAATTCTTCAATTTCAGGATCTTGTAAATCAGCTAAGTTTTTTCCCAACTTATTTTCAATGGCTGACAAGATTGCACGTTTATTATAAATGGCTTCGTTTGCATCATGCATGGGTTTCAACCCGTTGAAAAGGAAAGCAAGCACCAAGGCCACAATGGCTGTCATGATGAATACAAACATTATTGTAGATTTTGTACTATGCACGGCTCAAACGTTTTTTCATGTTAGCCTCAACCACATAATGGTCAATAAGAGGCGCAAATGTGTTCATAAATAATATGGCAAGCATCCATCCTTCTGGATATGCAGGATTCATTACTCGAACAATCATACCGATAAATCCAATCAGGAAACCATAAATCCATTTACCCGTATTCGTCGAAGCTGCTGTTACTGGATCAGTTGCCATAAATGCCATGGCAAAAAAGAAACTTCCCATGTAAAATTGATAAATCCAAGGGACCTCCATAAATGGTGTAGCTCCCCAAACATTCAATAACATTGCCATAGCAATCGCTCCCAATAACATACTCAACATTATTCTCCAACTCGCTATACCAGTTGCAATCAAGAACAATGCTCCTATGATGATAAGAGGCTTAGATGTTTCACCTATTGAACCAGGAATTGCTCCCCACCACATTTCTGAAATAGAAAAAGTAGCAGTTACAGCATCCCATCCACCTTGGTAGGCAAGTGCCAATGGTGTTGCTCCAGAGAAACCATCCACGACGGCGGCTCCCTCACGGAACGTATCTATATCCATCCAATTAAATAATCCATTAAATATGCCATGTAACCATCCGTACTCAGTTTGTACGCCTGGTGCTATTGCGTCAAAACCAGATACCCAAACATTATCTCCTGAGATGGTAGTTGGATAGGCGAAGAAAACGAAAACCCTTGCGAGCAAGGCTACATTCCAAATATTCATTCCTGTACCACCAAATGCTTCTTTACCAATGATAACAGCAAAGGCTACTGAAATGCAAAGGATCCAAATTGGGAGATCTGGTGGCATGATCAAAGGGATCAATGCTCCGGAGACCAGAAATCCTTCTTCGACCGCATGGCCTTTTTTGGCTGCAAACCAAATTTCAATACCCAGACCAATAACATTAGTCCAAATGAACAAAGGCAAGAGCTTGATCAAGCCATGAGACAACTTCAAATGAAATCCTTCCAGGAAACCAGGATATTCTCCGAGTGCCAAGAAGTGTTGATGCCCTATATTGTATGTTCCGAAAAGGTAACACAGTTGTAAGGCAATTACGACGTGAAACATCGTTCTTTTCAGATCGACACCGTCTTTGATATGTACCCCGCCTTGGGTTACTGTATCTGGTGCAAATGCAAATGTGAATACAGCATCATAGGCCGTGTGAAGAATTGGTCTTTTCTTCTTGTCTGGTTCAATGCGTTTAAAAAAATCGAGTAATCCCATTCTATATATCTTGCTTCAAGTGATTTTTACATTTGTTCTCTCATCATATCCAACCCAGTGCGCAATATCTGCTGCAATGGTTGTTTTGATGTGCATGAAAATTCTGCCAAAGCGACATCTTCTTCAAGTAATTCATTAATTCCGAGTCCTTCCATTCTTTCTATGTTGCCAGTCATAATGGCCTTCATCAAATGTTGTGGAAGAATATCCATTGGCAACATTTTCTCATATTGACCAGTCACCACGAATGCTCTTTCTTCACCATGCGTATTTGTGTTGGCAATGAATTCATGATCTTTGAAAAGGAAATTTGGGAATGTACCAGAGACACTTGGTCTAGGCTTTAAAGGCAACAACCAACCGAAAGGCTCATTGTAGTTTCCTTCTGA
>JAHDDD010000016.1 GCA_020629535.1 Saprospiraceae bacterium | reverse complement strand
GATGTTTCCCAGATCATGCTTTTCACACCTCTCATTCCGCCATAAATTTGTGCGGCTTTTACTTCGTCGACAGGCGTAGCACCATTTTCTTTGATGAAGGCTCTGAGTTCGGTTCTTAGTTTTGATGATTTTTCGTGAAATTTCTTTTTTAGTCTGTCCATTTAATTTTTTCTATGTTCATTTGGATGAATGGGAATAGGAATTGAATGAGCCGTATTATTCGACTTATGCTTTTGCAAAAATCAGCCCGAAAATACGATTTTATTAACAACATTGAAAGTACTTTTTGGTCTTGCAAAGTCTATATTTATAACTCAATTTAAATTCCTTTGTTTATTCTTCAAATTTGATTGACTAAGTGATCGTGATTGGTGAAATATTGGTGTCCGATGAAATAGCTAAGCAGCATTTCAAGTGCAACCTTGCGGCTTGCAAAGGAGCTTGCTGTTGGGAAGGAGATTATGGAGCACCATTGACCAAAGAAGAAGCAGAAATACTTGAAAATCCAGATCCTGCGATTCTTGATCGTATGGAGGAAGGATCAAAGAAATTTATCTCAAAAAACGGAGCAGTTGCATTGTTTAAAGGAAACAAGAGCATTGGTGCAAATCTGTTGCCGAATGGCAGATGTGTTTTTTTGAGCAAGGGCGACGATGGGATTGACAAATGTGTGATCGAGCAGGCCCATAAGGATGGAGACATTGAATACAATAAACCCATAAGTTGCCATCTTTATCCTATCAGAATCGAAAAAGATACACATACCGGTTTTGAACGATTGAACTATGATGAATGGGATATTTGCAATCCTGCTTGCATCAATGGAAAGAAAACGAAGACCCGATTGTATGAATTTTGCAAAGAGGCATTGATCAGAAAATACGGAGAAGATTTTTATAACGAGCTTGAGGCTGCTATTCAATACAGCGAAAAAACTTGAACCATATCACATGAATATTTTCAAAATAAGATTTCCACTCGCATTCATTTTTGTCATGTTTTGTTTGAGCATCTCGTCTCAGTCAATTCTTTCACCTGAAGCATATTTGAATACAAATTATAGCAAACACTTTACACCTCACCATAAGTTGGTCGAATACATGCGTTATGTGGCTGATAATTCAGACATGGTGGAAATTCAGACGTATGGTTACACAAATCAAGATAGGCCATTGGTCCAATTGACCATTTCAACCAAGGAGAATATTGACAAGATTGATCAGATTCAGAAAGACCATCTCAAGTCCCTTACGGGGAATGTGGGTTCGGATCCGTATGCCATTGTATGGCTCAGTTTTGGGGTTCATGGAAATGAAGCGGGTGCGAGCGAAAGTAGCCTAAACGTACTCTACCAATTGGTGAGCGGAAGATCGGAAGTAAATAAATGGCTTGAAAATACAATCGTGATCATCGACCCAAGTATCAATCCTGATGGATTTGACAGATACACCCATTGGGTTAGAAATGTAAGTACCAAAGAAGTTCAGCCAGAGCCATATTCAAGAGAACACAATGAACCTTGGCCAGGAGGTCGGGTCAATCATTATCTTTTTGATTTAAATCGTGATTGGGCCTGGGCCACTCAGGTGGAAACACAACAGAGACTGAAAATTTACAACGAATGGATGCCACATATTCATGCAGATTATCATGAGCAAGGGCATAATGATCATTATTATTTTGCACCAGCAGCGAGACCTTATCATAAATCTATTACAGATTGGCAAGCAGAGTTTCAAGTAGAAATAGGTAGAAACAATGCTAAATATTTTGACGATGAAGGATGGCTTTATTTTACTCGGGAAGTCTTTGATCTTTTCTATCCGAGCTATGGTGATACCTATCCTACATTCAATGGTGCCGTCGGAATGACCTACGAACAAGCTGGACATAGCAGAGCAGGTCGTGCCATTATCATGGACAACAGAGATACTTTAACTTTACGAGATCGCATTGATCATCATACCACAACAGCTTTGTCCACCATTGAGGTATCTTCAAAAAATGCAAAAGCATTGGCCAATGGAATCAATGAATTCTTTGCAGAGAACAAGCATGGACAATTCAAGAGTTTTGTCATAAGCAGACAAAATGGAGAGAACCACAATGGCCTGAGGTCATTGCTCGAATTACATGGAATTGAATATGGTCAATTGGCCAATGATCTCAGTCAATCAGGCTTCAATTACAGGACCGGAAAATCTGCAAATTGCAAATTGCAGAAAGGCGACTTGGTCATAAACACAAATCAGCTAAAATCAGTTTTGATCACCACTTTGTTCGACCCAGAACCGGAATTAGAGGATTCTTTGACCTACGATATTACTGCCTGGTCATTGCCTTTGGCTTACGGATTGGATGCATACGCTTTCGACAGAAATATTAATTCAACAACATTTGAATTATATGATGACAAAACGACTCCAAGAAAAGAAGGCACTGCGATTGTAATTCCTGTTTCATCATTTGAAAGCATGTCTGTGGTTGGTGATTTGATGCAAAAGGGCATTGTACTTAGGTATAATTCGCAAAAAGCACAGTATGGAGACGTTTCAGTGCCTGTTGGAAGTGTCATTGCTACGAAAGCCGACAATCGAAAGAATAAAGATTGGGTGAATTCTATCAAAAGCATTTGCGATCATCATAAAACGAATTTCTATCATGTCCATTCAGGATTTGCAAGTGCAGGATCAGATCTTGGTTCATACAGAAATGGTGTAATGAACAATCCGAAAGTTGGCACCCTCAGTGGATCAGACTTTAATCCAAACTCCTTCGGACAGCTTTGGAATTATTTTGAAAATGTACTTCACTATCCTTTGATCATTGTCAATGCAGATGATCTTGGATCGCAAGCTTTGGATGATTTGGATGTATTGATCATTGAAGAAGGAGGCTACTCACCTTCTGAATCGGGATGGAAAGAGATAGACTCATGGATTAAGAGAGGAGGGAAGTTGATAGCCATAGGTTATGCCACCAATTATTTTGAAAATAAAGACGGATTCGGTTTTTCGAAGTCAGAATCTGATAGAGAAGAAGAAAAAGCCGAACCATCTGATCTTGCTGCTCAGGAAAGATCATGGATTTCAGGTTCGATGCCTGGTGCCATCATGAAAGCAAATCTTGATCAAGCCCATCCGTATTGCTACGGTTTGGGAAATACCTATCACACATTGCGAACACGTTCAAAAGGAGTTCCATTGCAGAAAGACTTGAACAACATTATTTACATTCCGGAAGATTATACCAGTTATGGTTTTATCGGTTCGAAGGTGAAGTCAAGCCATGAAAATTCTTTGGTCCTTGGTGAGATGAGAAAAGGCAGAGGTAGCGTTGTGTACCTATATGACAATCCACTATACCGCGGGTTTTGGAAAGCAGGCGAAAGGTTGCTATTTAATGTGATATTTTATTGATAGAGATTAAACTCAATGACACCTACTATAAAGAAAACCATAGGGATAGCAGTCATTCTACTTATTGTATTCATTGTCTTCAACGTTGCTCCACATATTATTTTGGTGCCTACTACTTCAATAGTCGGTTTTGTGTTTTTAGGTGTGGTATTAATGATATTTTACAAGTTTTTGAGATGGGCTTTCGGGTAGCCCTTCCAAAGGAGAAGAATTTTGTAGATCTTTGACTCAATTCCTAAACAACAAATGAAATCGCCATTCACCTAAGGTGTTGTACTCGATGGCAGGAGCAGGAATTTTGAAAATATTCAAGACTTTGAGTAACCCTTTGAGTGCATGCGATTGGCAATTGATCTTGTTTAAATCGAGATCAAGAGAGAGTAAAAATTGCTGATACCTTTCATATTGTGGAGTACCAAAGTTGATTTGAGTACCATTGACAGTCCATACATTTTCGAAGCCACCGAGCATATTTTGTGCACTGTATCCTAATGCAATATTTAACCAACTTGGAAATGAACTTTCAGGAGCAAAGGAACGTGGATTGACAGAAAGCCAAATGGTTTGTGCATTGTAATCTTTTAAAAATCGTTCCAATTGACTTTGACCGAATAGATCATTGACTCTGTCATTAACAGAACTTATTTCTATCCCATCTTCATTGGTAAATGTCAACTCAGGATATTCGACAGGCCAAGAAGAAATTTTCATTCTAATGCGTTGTTCATCCCAAATCATTTGTTGACTGATGAATAGGCTGGTACCGATGGCATTAAAACCAAGATCGTAGGCAGAAAATCCCCATTTTTTAGAATATCCATCCATCATTTCGATGGTCAATTGTATAGCAGTGGATCCGATACCAGCAATCAAGAGAGATCCTTTCTTTGAAACGCCGGTCCAACGGGCACCTTGATAGCCGATATTGGCAAGATTATAGGCAGTATAGCTATGTCCCCACTTATCCATGTTTTCCCATTCGTTCCAATCATTGAAAAAATGGAAGGGTGATTGTTCAAATTGCTTGTACCAGGTATTGTACAAGCCAATGGAAGTAGCAGTAAAGCTTGTGACTCCCAAACCCAAAGCAGAATAAAACCGGGGCTTGTGAAGTGTATCAGCAGGCGCGAAAAAATGAGTATTCTGGCCGATCAAATCATTCCCCGAAAGGGATAAGAACCAAAGTATGGGTAATATCAATATGGCTTTTTGGACCCGCACTTTATGTGTATTTGTCGCCGTCAATTCTTGCTATTGGAATTAAGATTTGGCTTTTTTAAGAAATTAAGTCGACAAAATACTAAAACTGAGTTCATTGCAGTATTTTTACTCTTTCTAACACGCTAGATTGCAATGTGTTAGTCCCTCATTTTGAGATATTTATCAAAAGAATAGATAATGCGCATAAGATTTATTGTTTTTAACCTGGCATTGTTCTTCGCTTTCAATCTACCGGGTCAAGACCTTCATTTCACGCAATTTGGAATGGGTCCACTCAATCTGAATCCGGCCATGACAGGAGCTTTTTATGGTACCTACCGTGTTGGTGGCATTTTCAGAGACCAATGGTGGTCCGTCAATGGCAACAATGTAGATGGTGGAAGTGGAAGCCAGCCATATTATACAGGTAGTGCATACATAGACAGTCCGATAATCCGAGGATTCAGAAAGCAAGACTGGATTGGAGTAGGATTTAATTTCATTTATGATCGGGCCGGAACTTCGAAACTACAGCAACAAGGTCAATTACTTAGTTTGGCCTATCATCTTGGATTGAATAAAAAATCGACCTCAGTACTCACTTTTGGTGCTCAATTTGGCTTTATTCAACGAAAGTTTGACAAGGAAGGATTGAAAACTGGATTTTCATTGGCTAACAATGGAGCTGCTGATCCAATTCTAGGAGGGTTCAATCCAGATCCTCAAAGTAATAGTGATCTAATTACAACAGGATACAATGATTGGGCAGCTGGTGTGATGTTGACCGTTGAAGCAAATAAAAGAACATCATTTAGAATGGGTCATTCGGTGGCGCATTTCATCCAACCGAGCCGAGCATTCAGTATGGGTTCTAATGTTGACAAGATACCTATCAGAAATACAACGTTTATAACCATGTATGCTGATGTGGGAAAAAGATACACAGCGGTTCCTTCGGTCATGTTTCAAAATATGGCTAAGAATAGTGAACTGGTTATTCAGTTTATGAATAAATTTTTGATCCAGCCAGAAAATGATATCACTTTCAATGCTGGCCTTGGTTTCAGAGCCGCCAATGCCTCTGATCTCTCAATAATTGTAGGCATGGATTATAAAGATATTCGAGTAGGATTGGCCTATGATATCAACCTAACTGGTTTTACAACTGCTACAAGCGGCAACGGAGGCATTGAATTAGGTGTTAGTTATATAGGAAAGGTTTACAAGAAACCAGAAGTGAAGCCCGTTCTAATTTGTCCGAGGCTGTAATTTTAATTTATCAGAATTTTAAAGCTTACCTATCATGAATAGCTATCGCATCATTTTCATTTTTATTTGTCTGATTGGATGTACAAGCCTAATGGCTCAACCCATAAATACTCAGACCTATGAGCAAATGCTCGAAATCGCAGAAGAATCTTACCAAGCTGGGGACTATTACAATTCTTTAGAATGGTATGATAAAGCATACAAAGAATCAAAAGACAAAAGACTGGTGCAGCCTATGGCACATCTTTGTTATCTGTTGAGAGATCATAAAAAAGCGGCCAATTATTTCGGTCGTATCTTAAAAAGAGACAAAGAGAATTTATTCGCAGAAGACAGATTTTGGTACGGGAAGGTTTTGAAAGAACAAGGTGAATACGAAATGGCTTATAAAAATTTCCAACAGTTTATTTCAGAAACTGAAAATCCAGAAATGAAGGCAAAGGCGGAATTTGAGATGGAAGGAATCAAGCTGCTCAATAGTGTAGAACCAAATGTTGACGTGGCTGTAAAATTTGCAGGAAAGGAAATCAATTCAGCTTCATTCGAGGGTTCACCTGAAGAATATCGTGATGGAGCTTTGTATTACACCTCCCTTGATAGAAAAGAAATCATTGAAATTGGTGGTGATGATGATGAGTATCACGCAAAAATATTTTCAGCAAGAAAATTAGATGAAGGCTGGGAAGATCCAGCAGCACTTGGAGATCAAGTAAACAGACCAGGATTTTTCAATGGTAGTCCTGCTTTTTCAGAAGATGGCAGAATAATGTACTTCACAAGAGCTCAATTGGAAAGCAGTGAATTAAAGAATAGTAAAATCTATAGCACCTTTCAAAAAAATGAAGATTGGAGCCCAGCTGTTGAAGTTTCTGGTGTGAATGGAGATTTTCTTTCTCAACATCCTGCACCTGGAGAATTGTTTGGAAAAAATGTTCTCTTCTTTGTTTCTGATATGGACGGTGGATATGGAGGAAAAGACATTTACTATTCAACAGACAATGGTGATGGCACATTCAGCACACCAACCAATCTAGGTACATCTATCAATACGCCCGGCGATGAGGTAACTCCGTTTTACAGAGATGGTGTTCTTTACTTTAGCTCAAATGGCCATGTCAATATTGGTGGGTTTGATATATATGAAACAAGCTGGGATGGTACCGGTTGGAGCACACCTATGAATCTCGGATTCGGATACAATAGTTCTTACGACGACATTGATTATTCATTGAATTCGGATGGAATGGCAGGATACCTCGTTTCCAACAGACCGGATGAAAAGAAACGTAGACTAAAGAGTGAAACTTGTTGCGATGATATTTACATGTTTAATATCAAAGAAGTTGTCATTGATTTGTTGGCCATCGTAAATGATCCTGATGGAAATCCATTGAATGGTTCGAACATGACATTGAAAAATTTGACTCAGATACTTTCTCCTGAAAACAAAAACCTTCCAGACAAAAATCAATACCAGTTTAATCTGGACTCTGACAATGAATACAAATTGGTTATCAAAAAAGATGGATACTATCCAGATTCAATATTGTTCAACACAGCCGGAATCATCGATGACTTTACAGTCAAAAGAACTGTTACTTTAAAGCCAGTACCTAAAGAGCCGGAGGTAAAAGAGCCTGAATACGAAACAGTAACCATCAATCAAGCAATCAGATTGAACAATATCTACTACGATTATGATGATGACAAGATTCTTTTAGATGCCGAGAAAGATTTGAATGTCTTATTGGATTTAATGAATCAGTATCCGAATATGGTCATTGAGCTGTCGTCACATACAGATTCACGTGGATTGACAAGATACAACCAAGATCTTTCTCAAAGACGTGCAGAATCTGCGATGAATTGGCTCGTTGAAAGAAATGTGGGTGCTAACAGGATCAAAGCAGTAGGATATGGAGAATCAACGATTTTGAACCGATGTGTCAACGGTGTCAAATGTTCTGATGATGAGCACAGAGTAAATCGTAGAACTGAATTTAAGATCATTGCTGGGCCGAAATCCATTGAAATAAAGAAAGAAGTTCTTCAAGGCAGTCAAGGCAGCGTTACACCTCCGAGATCAGTTGAAAAAGAAATTCAAAATAAACCGCTTCCTGAAATTACATTTAAGAATTCATTCGTAGATTTGGGGCCGGTTAAAAAAGGTGACCTAAGGTCTGTAGAGTACGTCTTCACTAATACGGGAAATGCAGATCTCAATATTGAAATTGTCACTTCTTGTAAATGTACAGAACTAAAGTGGCCATTAAAATCAGTAAAACCTGGTGATACAGATAAGATCAGAGCTGTTTTTGACAGTTCGTCGTTCGATGCAGGAGAAGTGACCAAGACCATTGATGTGTATGCCAACACGGAACCAGGAGTGACAGAAGCAAAATTTAAAGCGCAAATAGTGGTTAATTAAGACCACATTTAGTTACCAGAGTATGTAAGCAGAAGATGTTCGTCTTCTGCTTTTTTTATTTCCATTACTAGGAATCAGATTTTCAACGCCTGTTCTATTTCTTGCGGCCTTACGACAACATCAAACATGCAGGTGCCAATTGGTCCTACCAAAGACATTCTCATCTGACCAGCTACATTTTTCTTGTCCTTACGTGCAATGTCTAGAATAGATTTAAAAGAGAATCGATGAATATTAATAGGACCATAAATGGATTCAATTCGAGATTTGATTTCTTCGAATTCGGTTTTGTTCATCATTGCTTTTTGATGGGCAATGGCTGATTCAATCACCATACCTTTGGCGATGGCTTCTCCATGAAGCAATGGTGCCTCTGTTTGAAGACTCAAGGTCTCGATGGCATGTCCGATGGTATGTCCGAAGTTGAGTATTTTCCTAAGACCGGATTCGAGGGGGTCTTTTTCTACAACATGTTTCTTTATTTCCACTGAATGGTAGATGATCTTTTCCCAACGGACAGGAAGCAGATCTTTTGGCAATGAGTCCCAATGTTTCCTGTCTTTGATCAATGAATGTTTGAGTACTTCAGCATAGCCACTCCGAACTTCATTGGTTGGTAGGGTAGTCAAGAAGTCAGTATGGATCCAGACCATATTTGGATCATTGAAGACACCGACCATATTTTTAACTTGTTCTAGGTCGATGCCTAATTTTCCCCCAACAGAAGCGTCGACTTGTGAGAGTAAGGTAGTAGGTATTTGGATGAAGTCAATGCCTCTCATAAATGTCGAAGCACAAAATCCACCCATATCACCAATGACGCCTCCTCCTAGATTCAAGACAAGACTTTTGCGATCAGCACCAGATTGTAGCAGTTGTTTCCAGATACTGTTGGCAGTATCCAGATTCTTATGTTGCTCGCCTGGCGGAATTTTAATCAGTAGATATTCAAAGCTAAAATTGCATTTGTTGAGGCAAAGCTTCTCTGTGTTATCATCGACGATGACAATGATCTTGCTATAATTACCTTCTTTTATGTAATTATTGAGTATCTGCCAATCTGCATCAATATGAATGTCATAAGATGCAGTTGAGATTTTAGACATGTGTTGGCATTGGGGTTTCTTTTACGGACCAAGCTTTTGGTTTGTCTGCAAAAAAGGTTTTGGTAATCGACCAGGTTTCTCTGAAGAAATCAGAATTTCTGTAGACTTCAAGATCATCTTGCGAATCCCAAATACTATAAGTGAAGAATATAGATTTGTCTTTGACATCATTGAATAGCTTCACAGAGTGACAACCCTGTTGTGATTCAATGCCTTTTTTTCTTTTCAAAAACAAAGAGACGAAGTCTTCCCTCTTTTGAGGTTGAAACTCCATTTTTACTAATCTGATAATCATATCGAATCTTCTTTAAAATGAATTTGAATTGTTTCGTTTTTGTACAGATCCAACATTGTACTTGCATTGCCCATATTGATGGCAATCTCAAGAAAATTGTTGATGTTAAACAAGGCAAGCACATCCCCTACTTGTGCATGACTATAGCTCTGACTGATCTTTGTGATCGGATCTGAATTCTTAAAAAAGATTTCGAACTTTCTTTCTTTACGCAATTCTTCAAAGAATTGTTTATTGACATTGAGTACCGCATTCCCATAATGATCAACATGTATGATCGTGGCTCGAATTTCCGAGCTAGTATATACAGGAAGGATATTTATCTTTTGATTTAGTTTTCCAACATTAGATCCCAATTCATTGACGGATGCACCTGTCGATAGCATTGCAACAGCATGAGCATAGGTACCGAACAATCCATCAATCTCAGACTCAATTTTCCAAACGCTATCCGCAGAAAGCTCAGGAAAGATCAATGTAAAAACTCCATTGTTCGGTCCGACAAAGAAATGACCTTCATTCTCAAAAGCGATATACTCACTTCTTGGTTCGTAATGGTTGTACACTGAAATAAGATGTACAGAGCCTTTGGGCAAATCTGACCATATGCTCATAAGGCTATAGGCTGCCTGTTGGATATCATGCGATTCAATAGAATGATTGATATCCAGGAATTGAGCTTCAGGAAAATACCTAATGATCGAAGACTTAAGCTTTGCAGCATAGAAATCCTGAGACCCTAGATCAGTAGTTAACGTAATTATCGGCATTCACAAAATCTTCTCATGCAAAGTTGGCAAATGATTTCGAAAATATGAAATTTTTTTATAATATGTATAACATTGATATGTAACACTTAGGAATAGAAAAATCTTAGAGAACGTTGTAATAAAGCCCTACAAGTCCTAAATTCGTGGAATAATCACCTAAAGTTGAATATTTGAGCGAAATAGAAATGAATGTCGAGGGCGTGGAATTGGTTGACCTTTACGGCGAAAAAAATTCCAAAATAGACATATTAAAGAACGCCTACCCCACAGTTTCGATAACATCGAGAGGACATAAAATCAAATTGAAAGGAGAAAAAAAGGATACTCAGGATGTTAAACACATGATTGAGTCAATGATTCGTGTTTTGAAAAAGCACAAAACATTGACCAAACACGATATTGAAGATCTGATCAATGGTACCCATCAAGCAGATTTAGAGGTAAGTGATTCTGAAGCTTCAAATGGATCTAGTTCTAACATCATTTTACACGGACGAAATGGTAGAATGATCAAAGCCAAGACCAGAAACCAAAAGAAAATGGTGGAATTGGTCGAACGTAATGATATCTTATTTGCTACCGGACCTGCTGGGACCGGAAAAACATATACGGCCGTTGCGTTAGCTGTTAAGGCGCTTAAAAATAAATTGGTTCGAAAAATCATCTTGACCAGGCCGGCAGTAGAAGCCGGAGAAAATCTTGGCTTTCTACCAGGTGATTTGAAAGATAAAATCGATCCATATTTAAGGCCATTGTACGATGCACTTGATGATATGCTTCCTCCCGACAAGCTTAATTACTTTATGCAGAATCGGATCATAGAAGTAGCTCCCCTTGCCTTCATGAGAGGCCGTACTTTGGACAATGCATTCATCATTCTCGATGAAGCACAAAATGCTACTTCTCCACAAATAAAAATGTTTCTCACCAGATTGGGGCCTACTGCCAAATGCATTATTACTGGTGATATGTCTCAAATAGACTTGCCTCGAAATCAAAGATCTGGCCTCTTCAATGCCATCAAAATTCTTTGTGATATTGAAGGTATTACAAACCTTAAACTGACAACGGAAGACGTAGTAAGACACAGACTGGTAAAACAAATCATTGATCGATACGAGACCGATGATACAAGAAGAAGGGAAGAGAAGAAGAAAAGAGACGAAGAAGGTGACGAATAGTTTGTCGTGAGTGGTTATTGATTTCTGACGTATTGATTCACTTCAATGGAGTGGTGGACTCTAAACCACATTTTCTTCAATCTTTTGTTGACCTTACTCTTTTTCATAGGATACACTTACAAACAAAGTCTTATGAAAAAGATAGCTGAACAGTTAAGTTTTACACGGAAAGAAAGATTGGCCATGTTGGCCATTGCATTGATGGTGCTGGTGCTGTGTGTACAAAGATATTTTTTTGTTCCACTTCCGGATGTTGGAAGATCAGAGGTTAAAGTGGTGGTCGAAAATGAAGTGGTACAGGAACAACATATTTCCAATAAAGAAGAAGAAACAAAACATTCTACTCCAACCAAAAGGTTTAATAAAAAACCAACCAATAAAAAACCATTGAATACTTCGCCCAAGGTCAACAATGCCGCAAACAAAAAGAAGTTGATCAATAGTCGACCAGAGCGAAAGGAGGCAAAAAGAGCAAGATTTAATTTTAATCCGAATATTGTGAGTGAAGACTCATTGGTCCAGCTTGGATTCCAACCGTGGATGGCAAAAAATTGGGTAAAATTCCGCGAAAGTGGCAAGAAATATTATTCCGAAAAAGACCTCCTGAGTATTTATGGAATTGATTCATCATTGGTGAAAGTGTTGAAGCCACATATCGAATATCCAGCCAAGAAGAAATTTACTTCTTACTCGAAAAAGTCATACAATAAAGTTGATTTAAACAGTGCAAGCCAAGCCGAATTAGAATCATTGCCGGGAATCGGTCCTTCATTTGCGAGTCGGATCATCAAGTATCGTAAAATGCTAGGAGGATATGCAAATAAGAGTCAGTTAAAAGAGGTGTATGGATTGAGTGATAGTTTATATCAAAGCATCAAACATTTAATTTTAATGGAAAGCCCTGCAGAGAAAATTTTAATCAATGTGCTGTCTCAGGATTCTTTGGCTAGACATTTTTTGGTATCATATAAACATGCAAAATTGATCTGTAATTATAGGAAACAACATGGGCCGTTTCTAGAAGAAAAAGATTTTGAAAAATTAATGGGTATAACTGACGAGGAAAAGCAAAAGATCATGCCATATTTGGACTTCAAAATATAACAATTCGTCCTTCAGTTGTTTATTACTGTATAATCAAAGAATCGCGGCCTGAAAAACCTACTAAAACTCAATAAATACTTTATTCGATACAAATGGCATCTCCTAGGAGGTCTCGTATTTGTATTGCTGTCTAAATATTTCCAATTACTTATTCCAAAGATCATTCGTGATTCCATAGATCACATTTTCGGAAAGGCTGGAGAAATAGCAGACAAATCAGGAACTACGTTCAGTGAAGTTTTCGGCAATGATATTCTCATATTCACATTCAAGGTTATTGGCTTTGCTTTGATTGGTGGAATATTCATGTATTTCACGCGTCAGACCATAATCGTGATGTCAAGATTGATTGAGTATGATTTGAGAAAAGACATCTACGATAAATATCAATCGTTGGATGTTGCTTTTTTTAAAATGAATAAGACCGGAGACTTGATGTCCCGTGTTTATGAAGATGTTAGTAAGGTACGGATGTATTTGGGGCCGGTTATTTTGTATGGTGCAAATTTGTTTTTCACTTTCATCATTGTAATTATCTCGATGATTCAAGTGAGTCCGACTTTGACTCTTTATACCTTGCTGCCATTGCCAATTTTGTCTGTCTCAATTTATTATGTCAGTAGTATTATCCACAAGAAGAGTGAAGTTATTCAGAGGCAGCTGGCAAAAATAACAAGCACTGCGCAAGAGGTGTTTTCCGGAATCAGGGTTGTGAAATCTTACGTAAAGGAGGAGCAATTTCTTGAACATTTTGAAGAAGAATGTGAAGATTACAAACAGAAGAATATCTCACTTGCAAAAGTAAACGCATATTTCTATCCGTTAATGATCTTGTTGATAAGTCTCAGTACGATATTGACCATCTATATTGGTGGTACAATGGTATTGGATGGTCAGCTCTCACCAGGGGTTATTGCAGAATTTATTTTGTATGTGAACATCTTGACTTGGCCATTTACCGCTATTGGGTGGATGGTGAGTATATTGCAGCAAGCAGAAGCTTCACAAAAAAGGATTAATGAATATCTCCACAAAGACTCACGCATAGTCAATGCTACCGATACGAAATTGGATGAATTGGCCGGACATATTGAGTTTGACAATGTCAGCTTTGTCTATCCGGATACTAACGTTCAAGCTCTCACCAATGTAAGCTTTAAGATTGCACCAGGTGAAAAGTTTGCCATCATTGGTAAAACTGCATCTGGTAAAACAACCATTGCCGATCTAATATTGAGATTGTATGATGTTACTGAAGGATCAGTCAAGATTGATGGAGTTGATGTAAGGAATCACAACTTAAGTGACTTGCGAAAACTCATTGGTTATGTTCCTCAGGATTCGTTTTTGTTTTCTGATTCGGTGAAGAACAACATTCGTTTTGGCAATGCAAATGCAAATGATGAGCAAATTGAATTCTTTGCAAAAAAGGCTGCGGTATATAAAGACATCATGCAATTTAGTGAGCAGTTTGAAACAAAAGTCGGTGAACGAGGTGTAACGATGTCAGGTGGGCAAAAGCAAAGAGTGTCGATTTCAAGAGCTTTTATCAAAGATCCTGACGTTGTCATTCTGGATGACTGCCTTTCAGCAGTGGATGCAAATACCGAGAATGCCATTTTAAATTATTTGAACACAGCGCTCGATGGTAAAACAGCGATTATCATCACCCATAGATTTTACAATTTGCTGCATTTTGATAAGATCATTGTGTTGGAAGAGGGAAGAATTGCTCAAATGGGCACCCACGACGAATTGATTGGTATTCCGGGCTTTTATTCTGAGCAATATAATGCTCAAATAACTCAAGTTTAGATTAATTTATGACCTCACGAGTTATTTAATCAAGAAAAATATATTCGTAAGTGCCCTTATTTAGACAGTATTATAGATAGTTTATTTGTTAATGCATATTTTAACTTTCCTAAATGGCTGGAAATTAGGCATTACTTAATATATTCACTACAATAACTTCTAATAGCGAGGAATAAATTAACCAACTTAATTGAGATAGAAGTGGCAAACGAAGATTATAACCAACGGGAAAACATTTACTCCACAAAGGTAAGGGCGGGTAAAAGAAGGACTTATTTTTTCGATGTCAGAAAGACGAAAGGGGACGATTATTATCTAACCATCACAGAGAGCACTAAAAAGTTCAATGATGATGGCTATGAAAGACACAAGATCTTCCTCTACAAAGAAGACTTCAACCGGTTCATGAATTCATTGAACGAAGCCATTGACCATGTGAAAACAGAGCTCATGCCAGATTTCGATTACGAGATCTATGAGAGACGACAAAAAGAGTGGGAAGAAAGCCTGAAGAATGAAGGGCAGTCAGACCAATCTTCAACTACAGAAGAAAATAGTGACACAGCTGGTGGGGACTCGAGTCCTGCTTCAGAAGATACTGATGATGATATCAGCTGGTAGCATATTTTAATGGTGATACAAAAAAAGAGGTCGCAATTGCGACCTCTTTTTTTTATTGGTTCGATTTATCTTGTAGATATCAAAGTCTATAAACCGGCAACATGCTTCATCAACTTGCTTTTCAAGTTTGATGCTTTGTTTTTATGCCAAGTATTTTTCTTTGCAAGTTTGTCAATCATACTGATAACCTTAGGTAAAAACTTCTCAGCCTCCTTTTTATCAGTAATCTCTCTTAATTTTGCAATAGCCGTTCTAGTAGATTTTTTGTAGTATCTATTTCTGAGACGCTTGACGGCATCTTGTCTGATTCTTTTCTTTGCAGATTTATGATGTGCCATTTTTAAATTATTTGGGCTGCAAATGTAGTATTTTTTTGTTTAAAAGTCCGAATTTTGTTCTCGATTGCGGCTTGAGCCTCAATAATTTATGCTGATTGATGTTAAAGCACTCTGGTTCTCCTTATTTTCCTGCTTTTTTGGATAGATAATTGGAGTAAATTTCAAATAAACAAACACGAAGATGAAGGATTATTCATACGTATTCAATGCCCATCCTGAATTCATTGATAATATTTATAAAGCTTTTAAGAAAGATCGAAACAGTGTGGAAGAAGGCTGGAGAGTCTTTTTTGATGGTTTCGAATTTGCTGGAAATGGACATTCAGAGTCTTCAGGCTCAAATGGTCTTGCTACAGTTAGTGGACCTATTTCCGATAGCATTGAAAAAGAATTTGGCGTTTTGTCTATCATTCATGGATTCCGTACTAGAGGTCATCTCCTCTCTACGACCAATCCAATTCGTCAAAGAAGAGATCGCAAACCTCATCTAAATTTATCAGATTACAATTTGTCAGATGCAGATCTTGATAAGACATTTTCAGCTGGTCATGAAATTGGAATAGGAAATGCCACATTGAGAAAAATCATTGATACTCTCAAAATCATGTACTGTGGAAATATTGGTTTTGAATATTCCCATATTGAAAATCGCGAAAAGCGAATGTGGTTGCGCAAGAAGATTGAACAAAGAAGTCTTGAAAATGATTTTGGACATTCCGTTGACAAGAAGAAAAGAATTCTTAGAAAGATCAATGGAGCTGTAATTTTCGAGAAATTCCTTCATACAAAATACATAGGTCAAAAAAGATTTTCTCTAGAAGGTGGAGAAACAACCATCGCTGCGCTTGATGCGATTATCAACAAAGGAGCAGATGAGCAAGTAGAAGAATGCATCATTGGTATGGCGCATAGAGGTAGGTTAAATGTTTTGGCCAATATCATGGGAAAAACCTATGATGCCATCTTCCACGAATTTGAAGGCAATGTAAAACACGATTTGAGTTTTGGTGATGGTGATGTAAAATATCACCTTGGGTATTCTTCCCAAGTTGAAACGACCAGCGGCAAAACGGTCCACCTAAAACTTGCCCCAAATCCTTCACATCTGGAGTCCGTTAATCCTGTGGTGGAAGGCTTTGCAAGAGCAAAAGCTGATTTGTTATATAAGAGCGACTATGATAAAATTCTACCAATACTAATTCATGGCGATGCTGCAATTGCAGGACAGGGAGTGATGTATGAGGTGGTCCAAATGAGTCAGCTTGATGGCTACTATACAGGTGGAACAATCCATTTTGTTATTAACAATCAGGTAGGATTTACCACAGACTTTGATGATGCAAGATCAGCCACTTATTGTACAAGTGTTGCCTCATTGGTGCAGGCTCCTGTCTTTCATATCAATGGTGATGATCCTGACGCTGTGGTTTTTGCTGCTGAATTAGCAACTGAATATCGACAGAAATTTAACAATGATGTATTCATCGATATGGTATGTTATAGAAAGCATGGTCACAATGAAGGTGATGATCCTAAATTTACTCAACCACAGATGTATGAGTATATCAAAAATCACCCTGATCCAAGAGTCATATATCACAGCAGGCTAGTAGAAAGTGGTGAAGCTGAAAAAGAGCTGAGTGAAAATCTTGAAAAAGAATTTTGGCAAATCCTTCAGGAAAGATTGGATCGCGTTAAGCAACAAGCCGCACCTTACGTTTATCAAGAACCAGAAAAAGAATGGAAGAAGCTCCAGAAAATCACGAGCTACGAAGACTTCGAAAAGAGTTATAAGACCGCCATTGATGCAAAAACTAGAGACAGCATTTTACATCACCTTTCGAATTTCCCAGAAGGCCTAACTCCTCTTTCAAAAATGCAGAGGTTGATGAAGTCAAAACTTAAGATGGTCAAAGAAGATCGACTTGATTGGGCCTTTGGTGAGCTAATGGCATATGCTTCAATCCTTATGGAAGGGAGAGATGTGCGTATGAGTGGACAAGATGTAAGACGGGGTACCTTTTCTCACCGACATGCAGTTTTAAGAGATTCAAAAACTTTTGAGTCATTCAATATTCTCGATAATATTACCGACAAACAAGGTAAATTCAGAATCTTCAACAGTTTGCTTTCAGAGTTTGCTGTTATGGGATTTGAATATGGATATTCATTGGCATCACCCAATAGTCTGGTCATTTGGGAAGCGCAGTTTGGAGATTTTTATAATGGAGCACAAACCATTGTTGATCAATACATTTCTGCCGCAGAAAGTAAATGGCAAAGAATGAGCGGATTGATGTTGCTTCTTCCTCATGGATTTGAAGGCCAAGGACCTGAGCACTCAAGCGCCAGGTTGGAAAGATGGTTGCAATTGTGTGCTGAGAGAAATATGGTTGTATGCAATATCACAACACCAGCAAATATCTTTCATGCAATTAGAAGACAATTAATCTGGCCATTTAGAAAACCTTTGGTAGTCATGTCTCCAAAATCATTGCTCAGACATCCTAAAGCAGTGTCGAGTAAAAAAGATTTTGTTGGTTCCACACACTTCAAAGAAGTCATAGACGACCCATCAGGAACAGGAAAGGAGAAAAAGTTATTACTCTGCACAGGAAAAGTATATTATGATTTATTGGCTAAGAAGGAAGAGGATAAAAGAGATGATGTTGCTATCGTGAGGATAGAGCAGTTGTATCCGTTTCCACAAAAGCAGGTAGATCAAATTTTGAAAAAGTATGCTAAAGCAGAAAAGCTTTGGGTGCAAGAAGAACCTTCTAATATGGGAAGTTGGGATTTCTTACTTCGTTTTTGGAGAAAGGCTGATATCGAATTGGTTTCCAAAAAAGAAAGTGCTTCACCTGCGACAGGATTCAAATACGTTCATGAAAAGCAACAGAACGAAATTGTAGAACGAGCATTTAGCTAGTTGGCTAACTGGACTATTGAAAGCCATTATAAAAGGTGAAGTGAACACCAAATAACCAAAGTGATTCCTTCTCAGTAGGATTGTCAACTTGAACGCCAGGTCTGAGGTTCATGTCTTCTGCGAGGTCAGTTATATCTACATTGGTCAACGGTATGTTGATATATGGTTTGATCGCAAAACCAACTTGACTTCCTCCACCTAGATGGATGGCTATAAATGGTTTCACATAATATTGATTGGGTTTGTCTAAGAGTACATCTCTTCTTCTATCGAAATTGGCACTGTCTTCTTTAATTCTAAATTGTCTTCGACCTGCACCAACTCCGATACCGAATCTTCCAAATATGGATTCGATGCTTGTTCCAATTGAATTAACGGTGAAGTAATATTTTTCACTAAATGGTTCATCTGTTGTTGGAAATTCGCCAACTGCTTCTCGGCTTCTGCTCAGATTTTCCCATTCTAATTCCCAAGAAACAAATTCGTATTTCCATCTTACCCCTACAGATAGTCCGTGTAAAAATTGGAGATCCTTCATTGGATCACCTGCGATCGATTGTGTGTCAAAAACATTGTTGAATTGGCCTATCAGGCTGTTGGTAGTGTTTGCCGGTGTATACGCCAGCGCATAGCCCACTTTTACATTAAATTGAGCATGGACATTCATTTCCAGTGCGAAGCATAGGAAAATTGTAAATATTAGGGCGTTACGCATGAGCTTTTCTTCAATTCATTACAAAAATATTATAAAAAGCTAAATATTTGTATTGCTCGAAATCAATGCATTAAATGGCAGCAAAGAAGAAATACAAGAAAAAAAACAAGAAGGCCGAAGAACCTGCCATTCCACAACCCAAAAAGAAAATCCAGTCAAAGAAAAATTCATTTAATTTAATTCGATTTGACGATTCTAAAACGCTCAAGTTCTTGCCTATCTTATTTATCGTCCTAGGTTTTCTTCTCTATAGTCAATGCATTCCTTTCGGTTTCGTCCTTGATGATAAAATAGTCATTTCAGAAAATGAATTTACCAAGAAAGGCTTCGGCGGAATTTCTGATATTCTAACGAAAGAAACATTCCAAGGATATTTTGGTGAGCAAAAAGATTTGGTTGAAGGGGGAAGATACAGACCATTGTCTCTTGTCACTTTTGCTACCGAAGTTGGGATCTTTGGAATGGATCATCGAGTCATGCATGTTGTCAATATTTTACTGTATGGATTTTGTTGTTGGTTGGTCTTCTTGGTAATGTATGAATTGCTAGGATCTATGGGGTCCAAAAAATGGTGGTGGTCTATCCCATTTATAACTGCATTGATATACGCTGTGCATCCTGTGCATACGGAAGCGGTGGCAAATATTAAAGGAAGGGATGAAATCTTGGCCATGATTTTTGCACTGATTTCTTTTTGGACAGCATTAAAGTATTATGATAAAGGAAGTTTAATTTATCTACTATTCTTGATTCCAAGTTTCTTTTTGGGATTATTATCAAAAGAAAATGTAATCACTTTTCTCGCTGTTATTCCCATAGGCATCTTCGCCTTCCGGTCCTTGAATTTGAAAAGGATTTTAACTATTAGCTCAATATTATTTGGAATTATTCTGCTATATCTGTTTACCAGATACAATGTCATTGGATACATTATTAGCGACAAAGAAATTCAAGACGTTATGAATAATCCTTTTTTTGGCATGGAGCCGGCAGAAAAATATGGCACGATATCCTACACATTGTTTGAATATCTCAGACTGAGTTTTGTACCATATCCATTGACACATGATTACTATCCTTACCATATACCAAAGGTAGATTTCAGCCACTGGAAATCACTGATAGCCATTATTGTACATGTTGGACTATTTGTTTTCAGTTTGATTAGAATAAAGAAGAACCGAATTCTTTCGTTCAGTATTTTGTTTTATCTGGCAACCATTTCCATAGTTTCAAATGTGGTAGTTAGCGTAGGTACATTCATGAACGAACGTTTCATTTTCATGGCTTCAATGGGTGTTTGTCTGATTTTAGCATGGCTTTTGGTCAAAGTATTGAAAGAAGGAAGACAGAAAATCGGAATGGCTATATGTGCACTTGCTGTTGTTGCATTTGGTATTTTGACGATTATGCGAGTACCGGTTTGGGAGGATGCGATGACATTGAATAGGGCAGCTATCAAGGTGTCAAAAAATAGCGCGAGGGCAAACTCTTTTATGGGTACTGCATTGTTCAATGAATTTAAGGTCACTACGGATCGCAACAAGGGTAAGGAGATGCTGGTCGAAGCCAACGGATACATTGATAAATCTCTTGAAATTCTTCCTCACTATTCTAATGCAAATTTGATGAAGGCTGGCATTGAGGCTGAATTGTTCAAGATCAACAATGACCTTCCTGCATTTTTAGCAGAGCTTAAACCTGTCATTTCGAGAAAGCCTTCCATTGGTTTTATTTCTGAATATTGTGAATATATGAATGGCAGGCAGGATACCCGAACCTTGCTTGATTTCTATTATGATGTTGGGTATAATATTCTTAACAAACGCAATCGAAATTATAGATGGGCTATTCATTACCTGAAATTTGGATACAGTCTTGATCAAAATGATCCAAATATTAGGAAGGGTTTATATGAATCCTTTATGGCCATCAACAATCCTACCGAAGCGAATAAGTACAGGTAATGTCTTCTCCATTTTACAAGGTCGCCCTTTCCATGATCAATGGAGTTGGGCCAGTAACTGCACGTCTATTGGTAAGTTATTGTGGCTCTGCAGAAGCCATATTCAAATCTACCAAGAAGGAACTGCTGAAGATCCCCAACATCGGACCGGAAACGATCAATTCAATACAAGACAAAGAGGTTCTTACTAAGGCAGAAGAAGAGTGCAAAATTTTAGAAAAGAAAGGAATAAAAGTGGTCTTTTATCTTGACGGAAATTATCCTGCTAGGTTGTCTACTTTTGAAGAGTCTCCGGTTATTCTTTACTATGAAGGAGAGGTTGATCATTTTCAATCAAAAAGAACTGTCGGTATTGTTGGTACGAGAAAACCAAGTCAATATGGAAAGCTGATGACGGAAAATCTTGTCTTAGGTCTAAAGAGTTATAATGTAAACATCATCTCTGGTCTTGCTCATGGGGTGGACGCATTGGCACACCGTGTATGTGTTCAAGAAGGAATTGCCACTATTGGATTTATGGGAGGAGGATTTGATAAGATCTATCCGGCAGCCAATCGAAAATTGGCTCGTCAAATGACCGAGACCGGAATCGTAGCTTCTGAATTTCCATTTAATAAATTGCCCGAAAGGGAGCACTTCCCAATGAGAAACAGAGTAATTGCCATGATGTCTGATGCATTGGTAGTGATCGAATCTGGGGTAAAAGGAGGATCTATGATTACTGCTGAATTTGCCAATAGGTACAACAAAGATGTTTTTGCATTTCCTGGGAAAATCACTGATAATATGTCTGCAGGTTGCAATGCATTGATAAAACAACATAAGGCAGCTTTGATTGAGAGCGCGAAAGATATTTCTTACATTCTCAGGTGGGAAGAAGAACAAGAGGTCCAACAAATGATTTTACCATTGGAGGACTTTACTGAAGACGAAGAAAAATTGATTAATATTCTCAAAACGAAACCTGAGACACATCTAGATTTTCTTCATTATCAATCGGGACTGGCAATTGCAAAGGTTTCATCTCTGTTACTGACGTTGGAATTCAAGGGAGTGGTCAGATCATTGCCCGGAAAATGTTATATGTTGAATGGATTTAGGTAAAAGAATTAAAATGTACTAGCTTGTCTTTTTCTGGCCTTGATTGGCATTGGCACCAGCAGCAAGATATTCTACGACAGAATCTAGGTCATTGATAACTTTGCAGTTGATAGGTAATTTTAAACCAGTGTGACTTGCTCGCATTCCTGAGATAATAAATTCACTTTGGTCAATGGTCTTGCAAACGTATTCAATGTATGCGTCAAAAGAACCATCATCGTGGTCTTCGTTGATAATCGTATAGATATAATCAGGTCGGAAAATGCTGTATGCATCAAGGACATCTTTGATTGTTAAATCACATCCTACCAACTTGGTCTTCACTCCTTTTGATTTCAAAAGATAAATAAGGAAGAGAATACTAAGTTCCTGTTTTTCTTTTTCTCCAAGGTATAACATTACAGAATGCTGCGAGGGAGAATCCATTTTAAGATTGTGAATTGCCTGAATGGTTTTGTGTTTCAGAATTTCTGAAATAAAGCTTTCGTGAACACTTTTCACGCTGCCAGCAACCCAAAGAACTGAGAGTTTTTCAAGGAATGGATTGATAACAATATCCATGGCCTCTCTAAATCCTATTTGCTCGATATATTTATCGAGGATGATGTGGATGGTTTTTTCATCCATATTGATAACAGCGATAGAAAGTGCGTCAAGTTGTTTGTCTACTTGGCTATCTGTATGTGTGAGTTTGGCGACTTCAAGTTCAATCTCATCAGCAGACATTTTTGCAATCTGAGAGATTTTAAAACCATTTTTATTGAGAAAAGAGATATTCAGAATTTCCTTGAGTTCTTTTTCGGTGTAATATCTGATATTGGTTTTGGTACGATGAGGGGAGACAATATTGTACCTTTTCTCCCAGATGCGGAGAGTATGGGCTTTGATGCCAGTGATTTCTTCTATTTCCCTGATCGAGTATATTACCATAGACTAGTCTACACTATGTCAATTTCGAAAGTAATAATTCATTTTCGCTTTTTTTGTCGACTTTTTCCTTTTTATCTTGTTATATCCAAATAACTGCAGGAAATGAAAATTGGTATTGTTTGTTACCCGACATTCGGGGGAAGTGGAGTTTTAGCAACTGAACTTGGAATTGCGCTGGCAAATAAGGGACATCAGGTCCATTTCATCACTTATCAAAAGCCAGCTCGTTTATTTAGTTTCCATAAGAATATTTATTTCCATGAGGTGGGAAGTTTTGAATATCCGCTGTTTGAGTTTGCACCTTATGAGACAGCCTTGGCCAGTAGGATGGTTGATATTGCAATACATGAGAAATTAGATATTATTCATGTTCATTATGCTATTCCACATGCAGCAGCAGCCTACATGGCCAAACAAATACTCCGAAGAAAGGGGATTCATCTGCCCATAGTTACCACACTTCATGGTACGGATATTACTTTGGTAGGTTTGGATGCTGCCTATGCGCCGGTGGTTGAATTCAGTATCAACGAATCTGATGCAGTGACTTCCGTTTCACAGAGTTTGCGAAAGCAAACCATTGACCATTTCGAAATATCGAGAGAAATTGATGTTGTCTATAATTTTATTGATCTCGAAAAATTTGAAAGAAAGGAAAATCTTGATTTCAAAAAGCAGATTGCACCTCAGGGTCAATTTATCATTTCACACACATCCAATTTCAGGAAATTGAAAAGGGTGGAAGATGTAATTCGTGCATTTGAAGAAATTTATCGAAAGGTCCCTTCAAAATTATTACTTGTCGGTGATGGCCCTGAACGAACGGCCATGGAAGCGCTTTGTCGGCAAATCGGTTTGTGCGATGAAATAGTATTTCTAGGAAAGCAGGATGCGGTGGAAAATATACTTTCCATTTCAGATTTATTTTTACTTCCTTCTCAGCATGAAAGTTTTGGACTTGCTGCTTTAGAAGCGATGGCTTCAAGAGTACCTGTGATTTCAAGTAATATTGGTGGAATTCCTGAAGTGAACATTGAAGGAGAGACAGGCTTTTTGTTTGAAGTTGGAGATTTTAAAGGAATGGCAGGTAAGTCCGTTTTATTACTAGAGAATCCTGAATTGTTAGAAAAATTCAGAAATAATGCTTGGAAGAAATCACGAGAGTTTAGCAAAGCGACCATCATTCCACAATATGAGGCGATATACGAACGATGCCTCAAGTCCTCTTTAGCGCATCAATAGAATCTTGGTGACATGGGTGTTGGGATCTCTCAATACATCGGTAGTAGAACTAAAAACCAAGTAAACACCAGGCAGTGCTTTGCTGGTCGTATCAAAATGGGTACCATCCCATATAGCTTGTCCGCCTAATGCTGTTGTTTCGTATACAAGCTTACCGTTAAGGTCTGTGATCTTTACATTGGCATCTCTTGCAAGACCTTTGATGGCTATAGGACCTGTGTATTCTGGATAAACCGGATTGGGATAAGCGTAGACAGTAGAAGCAT
>JAHDDD010000369.1 GCA_020629535.1 Saprospiraceae bacterium | reverse complement strand
ATGTGGACGACAAGCCACATATTTAATACGTTGGTAGAGCTGAACGAAAAGTCAGAAATTATACCTTCACTTGCCAGTGAATGGGAAATTTTAAATGATGGAAAAACATATCGGTTTACTTTGCGAAATGACGTCAAATTTCATCAGCACGTCTGCTTTGGAGATGATTCGACTCGACTGTTCAATGCACAAGATGCCATTTATAGTCTTCAAAGAATCATTGACAAAAAGGTCAATTCACCAGGGAGTTGGATTTTTGAAAATAAACTAGACGAAAAGCAGCCATTCACAAAAATTTCAGATTACGAATTTGAAATCCACCTTCAAAAGCCATTTCGACCATTGCTTTCTATTTTGACCATGCAGTATTGCTCGATGGTACCGGAAGAAATAGTCGACTGCCTCGGGGACAAATGGCGAGACGAGCCCATTGGTACAGGTCCTTTTGCTTTTAAAAAATGGATCAAAAACCAGAACCTTTTCCTTGTTAAAAACAAAGATTACTGGACAGATCTAGGCAACCTAGACGGCATCAAAGTCAATTTCATTCAGGATAGAAAGATCGCTTTTTTGGAAATGTTCAATGGTAACTTGGATCTGGTGACAGGTCTTGAGTCTGCCTTCATCAATGAACTATTGACCAAAGAAGGAAATCTTCAAATCAAGCATGAAAATGAAATTGCATACATTAAATCTCCTTATCTGAATACAGAATACATTGGAATAAATCAAGAAATACTAGATGAGAACCATCCGTTAAGAAACAAAGATTTTAGGAAAGCATTGAATTTTGGCATTGATAAAGAGCTGATGTTAAAAACCTTGAGAAATGGAGTAGGGCATCCAGCAAATGCTGGATTCACACCAAAAGGTCTTGCCAGCTTTGATGAGACATTGATAGGCTACCAATTTAATTTAGGCAAAGCAAAGAAGCATCTCGCTGCATCAGGAATCAATCTTCAAAATATGGAACCATTGAAAATACATGCCAACCAAGACTATGCTGATATCATGATTTTCATTTCAAAACAATGGCAACAATTGGGTATTAAAACAGACATTGAAATCATGGAGAGTTCCATTCTCCGCGAAGGAATGAGAAAGGGTACTATTCCATTATTTCGGGCTTCATGGATTGGGGATTATCCAGATACGGAAAATTTCATGTCGGTCTTTTACGGAGAAAATGGAGCTCCACCGAATTATACAAGATTTGACGATCCTATATTCAATGATTTGTATCAGAAAAGTAATCTAGAAGAAGACGATGAAGAAAGAACCGATATCTTTCGGTCAATGGATTCAATCTTGATAGAAGAATGCCCAGTGATCTTTTTATTTTATGATCAATCTTCTAACTTCTACAGTAAAAAGATTTCAAATATGTATCACGCCATGAACAACTTACCCAAGGTGGATTTGTTGGAAAAGCATTAACCCGATACGTTACCCATTTTTAAAAGTCTGACCTCGATGCTGATGGTATTCCCAGGCGAACTTTCTACAGGAACATCACTGGACTGGATGATCCAGTTTAATCCATTGGGAAATGCACTTTCTATTCCAAGAATGACTTTACGCAAAGCAATAATGTCTGAAATAGAAATGCTTTGATTGCCAGATACATCGGCAGCAGTCAGTCGGTCTTGGTCTGTGATTGTTTCAATAGACAATATATGGTCCTGAATTTTGATGATATCTGCAATAGAAACACCATCAAGAATACCATCTTCTTTTTTAAATGAAAATGCTGGGTTGCTAATGGAAGGATATTCATCTTCGAAAGAGGTGATTTCAAAACTTGAGCTTCCATTGAAATCTACAGGAATTTCAACATTATTGTTGGGATCTAAATCGACAATACTCACCTCTACATCATTGACAGGCTTTCCGAAAATATCAACAAAATTGAACTCATAGGTTGTTGGTTCGGGTTCCATTTCTATTTCCATACCCAATGCAATATTTATTTGATCTCTGATTGCGCTGATGCTTGATGTTGTAGCAAAATAAGAGACCTCCCGCATTGGATTTATCACTGCAAACGCAGGTGTACCCCAAAAGCTACCAAAGTCACCATCCAGATATGGTTGGGCCGCCATTTGTCCTCCGCCATTTCCTCCTGCTGCAGGAATTGTTACATCAAGATCTCCCATATAATTCCGTACACTGGCATTGGTGTCAGACTCAAAAATAGTGAGATATAGAAATATCACATCATCTTGATTCGAACCAAATTCTTGGTGAAGCGCTTGCACAGAGGGAGCAATCGCAGTACATGGAGGACATCCTACAAAGAAAAATTTTAAAACCACAACTTTGTCTTGATCAAGGTAGTCTTCATATAACGTGTGCTGATTTCCGTTTGTATCGGTAATAGTGAAGTCAGGAGCGAATTGTGCGAAAGATTGGAAATAGCAGAAAACCAGAATCGCTAAAAGGATGTTCTTTTTCATGTCTATGAACTTGTTAATTTCGTATGATGGATCAAAGCCCTCTTGTACAGTTTCACCATCTCAAACAACTTAGTTATAAAGATGTTTGGGATTATCAGCATAGTCTACAACAAAAACTAATCCATCACAAACGCGAAATTAAACTTTCTGAGGGCAAGATGCCAGTCTTAGTCCCGACCGGACACCTGATTTTTTGTGAGCACAAGCCTGTTTATACCCTAGGGAAAAGTGGAAGTTTAGATCATCTGCTTCTCAATGAAACACAATTGGCAGAAAAACAAATAGAATATTTTAAGATCAATCGAGGGGGTGATATTACCTATCATGGTCCCGGCCAAATCACTGGATATTTGATACTGGACTTAGATCAGTATTACCACGATGTGCACAGATTCGTTCGTGAAATTGAAGAATCAATCATTCGTTTTTTGGCAATGTTTGGGATAGAAGGCAATCGCTTGGAAGGATACACCGGCGTTTGGGTACAAAATGAAAAACAATGGCACAAAATCTGTGCAATTGGCATTCACATGTCGCGTTGGGTAAGCCTACATGGATTTGCATTGAATGTATGCACCGATCTGCAATACTTTCAAAACATCATTCCCTGTGGTATCGAAGAAGAAAATTTAAAAGTCGGTTCCGTCTCCTCTTTATTAAGTAAGAAAGTTGAACCGGATGAAGTCATTGAAAAACTCCAATCTTCTTTTAAAGAAATCTTCGGATTTGAGATAATAAAACCAAAGTAAGACCAATAATCATAATGTTGGTTTTAGTAATTATATCCCGGTTTAATCCATTTCCAATCGCCTTTTGGAATTCTCCTGCCTTGAACTGGCGCAGGAACTGCCTTTAGCACATACTGTGCCCAATAACCCTTTAGTACTGTCAATAAATTCATGACCTTTTTACGTAGCAAAATTGTGCCAGTCACCAAATAAATGTAAGGTGGTTTACAGTCACATATGTTGGTAGTGAAATTTATTTTGAAATAGTAAAATAGACAACAAAAATTGATAAGTAAGATCAGAAAAATGTGTCTTAAAAACTGATGGACTTTAAGTAAAATCAGAAAAGTGATTGAACAGTAACGAATACCAGTTCGTCCTCTTCACTGTGGAATCCACCCTTATCAAGGGAAGGGATTTTATGACCAACTCATTCGTAAAAAAAAGATTAGACCATCCTTTTTTCTCCAATCCGGAAGGGAAGAAATTTCCTTAATTCAACGATCCAAAATCGGCTCCGAGATCACCCAAACTTTCTGAGAGAATATCCATAAATTCAATTGTTTGATTTTCAATATTGAACTGAATAATCTCTTTACTTGCAAGTCCATTGAGGACCAATTCCATCAAGAAATATGTATACTCTGAATTAGGATGATATTTTGCAACCAGCTTTTTCAATCCTGGAACTGCATCTAAGGTCTCTCTGTAATCCTTATCATTTAAGTCAGCGCCGAGGTGTACCGATTTCCCTGAATTAAACCATAGTTGCATAACCTCATATGGGTTTCTTTCGTCTTCTTCAGGCTTTGGAAATAATTCATCAAACCAGTGTTCGATTGCATCTTGGATCAGATAGAGTGCGACATTGTAAGGTCCTTCTTGCTCACCTTCGTAAACCAATTCTGCTTTCCCTGTGATT
>JAHDDD010000368.1 GCA_020629535.1 Saprospiraceae bacterium | reverse complement strand
CGAACAGACCATTCCATCATTAAATGTTTGAATGATGATTGAATTTGGGACAAGTCTTCCCCCTGGACCACATTCATACAGGTAGGTTGATTTTGAGATCACCTTGCCTTCGCTGTTCATCACTTGTGTTGAAACTATCTCATAATTGGATTTATCAATCACAGTCGTAGTAAGATTACCATCTGAATCAATGAAATTGATAGCGACCGTTTTCCTGTTGTCAATAATACTAACGCCTTTCTGTTTTCTAAGATTATCGATTAATTTGGTATACGCTTTCTTCTTTTCTCCACTAGTCAAAGTAAGAGATCTATAGATGGTTTTAAAGAATTCAGTATTTGTATTAACCTGCATAATCATTGACTGGCCATCTTCATTTGTATAGATGAGTTGATTATTGCAAAGTGATAATTTGTAAAGATTGTCCGTTTTTGCAATTCCTCTTCCTCCTGTTGGAGCATTTGGATCAGCGCCACTCATATCTAAACACATTTCACCATTTTCATTGACAGTAGATGTCACCCATCGTGTTACAGATTCGTTTGTGAATATTCTTACATCTTCCGGACACATTTCTTTTTTAGTGCCAGAAATTGGTTTAAAGTCTGAATCAATATCTAATTCATATGAAAGTGTAACAATACCAGGAGCAATATCTGCTTCAAGAGATGTTTTTGAAACTTCAAAATTTTCAGACTCTCCAGTCCAAGACGCTATGAACATCAGTAGCAGACTTGAACAAAAAAAAGTTTTTAAAATCATTACTTTAATTTTTAATTGATAATTTAAATAATTGGGTATTTAACCCGAAGACTTCATAATGCTTGTACAAGTGGGTCAATTACCCTCTCATAAGTAATTGGAATGAGAATGGGTAGAGGTAAACAAATCCAAACAAGAAAATTCAATAAAAATCAATAATCGAGTGAAAGACAGATAATAATAGGGTACATCTGTTTACTAAAACAGTCTTCATCTTATCTATTAGTAAGGGAAGTACTCGGATGAGATTGAATTTTGAACATATCATACTATCACAACTACACACAGTTCTTTTGAAATGTTGGTTCTGTATAATGATCACTATTATATGGAGTGGACAAATATTTTCTCAGTCAGAGATCGATGATTTAAATCTTGATGCAAGACGTTTCATTTCAGTCTACGAAATAAGAAAATTTAAAAAAAGGGTTCCTATTTGGGAATGGTCAATGGAGTCAAACAGTCAAACAAGAAAGATTGTAGATAAGAGAAGTATCATTCGAATTGAATTTAATAAACAAGAGCTTAGTCAGGCTGTTGGCTTCAAAGGCAATATTTATGTTGAGGCCGTTTTGATTGGAAAAGACGGTTCGGAAAACAAAGCGGAAGTATTGCCATATACCAAAATAGGTGAAGAAAGAACGATAATTGGTGTTCCGGCAAGGCCTTCCAGAGAAATCGCTCAAATATTTGTGAACCTATTGAAAGAGTCTCACAACTTCATTAAAGATTATCATCAATTGAGGAACTATGATGAACGACTAGCTGAGCACAGCGGACAACAACATTTGAGGACACCAAGTCAAGAAGAGCTTAATGCTACAGCCACCAATTTGAAGTTGCTTTTAGATTATATAAAGTTTTTTAAAGAATCTGGAGAGGAGGCAGAAGATGCTTTCTTATCATTGATTAGTTTGGATTATATAGCCTTGGACAAGTTGGAGGAGAACCTTAGTTTAATTCTGCAAGAACAACAAGAAAGTTTGAAAGCAGTAAATTTCAATCCACAAGGATTGATACATGTAGCTACTGCATTTGATGAATCTGTTAGAGATTTGGAAAAGCTGGCGCACATACACGGTACGATCACAGGTGATCTGATTTACGAAATAATTAAAAGTCAAGAATTTCTCTCATTTACATTTAATAAACCGATTGACAAAATTGAAGATGACATTGTTAACGGTTTGCTTGTGGTTGATAAGGTGGGCATTGAATATCAAGGAACATTTTTTCGAAATGAGGAGTTCATTGATCAAATCAAAACAACTTTGATACATGAGGTTGCTATTCGTGCTAATCAAAGAATTTTTCAAGACCTTGATTATGCGACCATTGATTTACTAAAAGAAGGAGCCAAAGATGAAGACATTCTTTATATAAATCTGATCCTTGTTGATAGAGAAAGAAGGTCTAGTACTGGAGACTTGAGTCTGAGAGAAAAAGTCTATCCGGTAGGAAGATTTAAATTAAAAACTACTGGATGGGATTTGCAGGTCACTGATTCGTTTGCATTGATCGATAGAATGGATCAACACCTGGCGCCGGTTCAAACTTTGTCGCCCTCACACTTTAAAGGAGCACCTGGTGTTACTTTGATGTCAACACTATTAAACACAGGCAATCCTCGAAATTTCTTATTAAATTTTCTTGAGCCTTCTTTCGGCCTAAATGTTTCCTATGTTGATTTTCATACCAATAAAGATATTGAAATAAGCAGTGGTGTTGTCATTGGATTATTTAACAACAAAATATTTGGAACACTCGGGGTGAATTTAAACAGTACTGCGGAAAACGAAGTTGCACCATTTTACTATGGTATCGGATTTAGTTTTGCAAAGTTGGGAGATGGATTGTTTTGAGTTTTGAGTTCTGAGTTTTTAGTGTTTAGTTCTGGTTAGAATTTTTTGTCAATTGGGCAATGGTCAGAGAAATTTACTTAGCATATAAATTTGTGCTAACTATTTACACCAAAATTTCAAACAACATTGAATTGTTGTTGATGTGTTCAAAGTCTAGTTTCAGTTTTTTCAAGCGGGATACAAGGCCATCAAAATCGCTTGCATTGCTTAGTTCGATACCGACCAATGCAGGGCCACTTTCTTTGTGGTTTTTCTTCGTATACTGGAAATGCGTTATGTCATCTTCCGGTCCGAGGATTTGAAGGAAATCTTTGAGAGCTCCTGCTCTTTGGGGAAATCTGATAACAAAGTAATGTTTGAGTCCTTGGTGGAGTAGAGCACGTTCTTTTATTTCTGGAGTTCGTTCGATATCGTTGTTGCCACCACAGATGATGACGCCTACATTTTTTCCAATGATTTCTTCTTTGATGCTATCGAGTGCGGAGACTGGTATTGCTCCGGCAGGTTCGACCACAATGGCTTCATCATTGTAAAGTTCAAGAATGGTAACGCATATTTTGCCTTCTGGTACAAGAATGTGCTTGTGAATTGTACTAGCGCATATGGGGTAGGTTAGTGATCCTATTTCCTTGACTGCAATGCCATCAGCGAAAGTGTCAATTTGTTCAAGTTTAACTACTTTTTGGGCTTCTAGAGATGCTTGAAAAGCAGCAGCACCTGTAGATTCTACAGCAATGATTTTTGTGTTTGGACTTAATACATTAAAATACGAAGCAACTCCGGCCAATAATCCGCCACCACCAACTGCAACGATGAGGTAATCAAGTGGACTTTTACTTTGGCTCAGGATTTCTGCAGCAATGGTTCCTTGACCAGCGATCACATCCACATCATTAAAAGGATGGATGAATACTGCATTTGATCTTTGAGATTCTTCCCACGCAGCATCAAAGGCGTCGTCGTATGTATCTCCCGTTAGCACGATTTCGACCCATTCCTTTCCAAATTCCAATACCTTTTTGATCTTTTGTTTTGGTGTTGGATTGGGCATGAAAATTTTTCCTTTGATGCCTAGATGGTTGCAGGAGAATGCTACTCCTTGTGCATGATTTCCTGCGCTAGATGTGATGATGCCATTTGACAATTCATCTTTATTGAGACTTTTTATTTTATTGAAAGCACCTCGTATTTTAAATGATCTTACTACTTGCAGGTCCTCTCTTTTGAGGAATATATTTGCTTGAAATTTGTTAGAGAGGCCTGTATTTCTTCTAAAAGGAGTGAGTTCTACAACTTCAGAAATTCTGACTGCGGCTTCCTGAATTTTGGAAATCGGCAGAAGATCTTCGTTCAAGGTCTTTTCGGTATTATTCATTTTTTGGTCTAAGCTTTCTTACTGTTGCGCCTGCTCGCCACATTTCAGATTCTCTAAGTTCGCGCAATTCCTCCTCTAATTTAACCCGATAATCAGATTGACTATTACTATCGATGCTCAATTTTGCTTC